>JBIIOL010000144.1:0-7499 GCA_044336965.1 Pirellulales bacterium
AGCCACGCTCCGGTACGACCAACCAATTTGGTTCGGGCACCATCACGCATCGATCCGATGGCACGAGCAGTCAGACACGGCCCTTTGGCTCCGGTTCGATCACAACGGAGCGGAGACGCGATGGCAAGACTGTCACGGGGCACACGCAGCCGTTTGGTTCCGGTACGATCACCCGGTGGTCTGACGGCACGACCACCGAGACTCGGCCGTTTGGTTCCGGTTCGCTCACGACGGAACGTGGCCGTAACGGCCAGACGGTGACCGGCCATACCCAGAAGTTCGGATCGGGCACGATTACGAACAGGTCGGATGGCTCGAGCAGCAGGAGCCAGCCTTTCGGCAGCGGAACCCTCCAGCGGGATCAGCCCGGACGAACCTCGGGAAGCGGCCAGAAATAGCCAAGCTTCCTGCTCGAAGCGGCTGAAAAAAAGACCCTGAGCCCGACCTCCCTGTCCGTTGCCGATTTGCGAATCTTCCCGGCCGCGCACCGGCCCGGGTGCAAGCCATGCTGGCGCGAGTAACCGCGATGCTGGCGGCGGCATCTATCTCGAATACAGTCCCGTGTTTTTCACCTGGGCGGTGAGCACTATTCAGCCTCAGACGTACAGTGCCGAATTCCTTCTGCGGATGGAAAAAGGCCATGGATGGCTTTTTCCACAGCCGGCTAGAACCCGACCTCCGCCCCTTTTTTCTTGGCCGCTTCCCAGCGGCGCATTCCGGCGAGATCGGTGAAGGTGACTCGCGTGTACTTCTTGTCCACCTGCATTTCGATGAATCGGTTATCGTCGCTGTAATTCCAGAACAACGACGCGATCTCAGGCTCCTCCACGTCGGTTCCTTTTGAATTCCCATCGGCTTTTCCGAACTTCGTCACCAGGCGTTCCGCAATCGTATCCCAGCCGCCGATCCTGTTGGCCGTGGGGGCATCGTAGACCAGCCTGATTTCGTAGAGCGAGTCATCGATGAACGAAAAGAAGACGCCACTGATGTCGCCGTGGTCCGGAATGTGGCAGAAGACGCGTTGCCCCTTCTCGGGCATGCTCTGATCCTCGAAGAAGGACACGGTCAACTTGCGTTGCAGATCGTCTGCCGACGCACCGAATCCGATGCCCTTGAATGCGAACGACTTGATCGCCTCCCGTTCAGCGGGCTCGTACGCAAAGCCCCAGTTTGGCGACAGCAGGACGAACAGGCAGGCAAGTGCGAAGCGTCGATTCACGATAGGATCTCCCTCGGGAAGTTGGACGAACGGCCGTTGAAAATACCCCTCGCCGGAAGGGCGTGCAACTGCCTGCGGTATTGATGGGCCTGGTGGTCTGCACCGCGACATCACAACCTGAGCGTTCGAGAGGCCGCCGCCGGCAGAACCGTTCAACGGGAGCCCGACGAAGAGGAGAATCCGCTGGTGAATGGCGTAGTCGTTCAATTTGACAACGATCGCGGGTATGGCTTTATTCGTTCACCCGGGCTCAAAGAGGATGTGTTCGTTCACATCAAGGCCGTTGCAGGCGGTCAGGAGATTCGGGTTGGGCAACGTGTTGAGTTCGACACAAAGGAGACGCCAAAGGGACTGTCGGCGATCAACGTTGTTCCCGGCAAACAACAAGCGTCGCCAGCAAGCCGTTTTGGCTGGCCTGCCGCGGGTGGGGTGGCTGCTCTCTCCGCTCTCGTGATGGCGGGGGGAGTGCCTTGGCTTGTCGCGTATCTCATCGGAGTGAACACCACGACGTTCTTGTTCTACGGTTATGACAAGGCGATCGCAGGTTCACGACGTCTCCGCGTGCCGGAGAACGTCCTCCACGGCCTGGCTCTTTGCGGCGGTTCCCTTGGTGCCCTGTTGGGCCAGAAGGTCTTTCGTCACAAAACCCGCAAACCCTGGTTCCAGGTCATGTATTGGGCCATCGTGGCGCTGCAGGCGGGACTACTGCTTCAATTCTAGCGCGGCCGATGGCTGGGCATGCATAACGACCTGCCCTGCGTGGCCAACAACACGGCGGGCACCACGTTGGGGGCAGGTCACTCTTCCGGGCACCTGGCGAGAGAACGGCCAACACGCGGCAAGGCCCGCGGGCGAGTGGTCAGTGAATCGCAGCGGCCCGCGGCCGTCGCCCCTCCCGATTCCAATAGCGTGGACCGCCTCCCCGGAAGGGGTATGCTGTTGCCGCTGAACGTCAGCAGAACATCGGCTGCAGGGTGGGCCAGGACGATGCCCACGCCCCCGAGTGGAAGGCCCCATGACAGACGAATCCGAACAAAGTCTTAGCGGCGACGCCACCTTCGCCGGACCCATCAGACTCCAACGGGCCGACGTGAGCCTCAGCAACGAGCCGACGCGCGGCGGAGGACGGTCCGGGCAGGAGACGATCATCGACCACATCGAGGTCGTTGATCTTCAAGCCCGCTATCGTGTCGAGCGCACGCTCGGACAGGGCGGCATGGGCGAGGTGCTCCTCGCCACCGACACGCGACTCGACCGCAAGGTGGCGATCAAGCGGATTCTCGGAGAAGCGGCAGGGAACCGCATGGCCGTGACTCGCTTCCTCACCGAAGCCAAGTCGATCGCAGCCCTCAATCACCCGAACATCGTCCAGATCTACGAATTCGGTCGCGCGAAGGACGGGCCGTTTCTGATCATGGAGTACGTGGATGGCGGCAGCCTGCTCGACCGCTGCCGTGATGGAGCATTGCCAGTGAAGGAGGCGATCGACCTCGCCTGCCAAGTCTGCGATGGCCTCGCGAAGGCTCATGACCTCGGCATCATCCATCGCGACATCAAACCGGCGAACATCTTGCTGAGCAAGGATGGGACTCCAAAGCTCACCGACTTCGGACTTGCAAAGGTCCAGGCTGCCGATATCGGCCAGACGAGGACGGGAGACGTACTCGGCACACCCGACTTCATGCCACCGGAGCAGCGGCAGGACACCAGCCTCGTCGACCACCGCTCCGACCTCTGGAGCCTGGCGGCGACGGTCTACCAGATGGTCACTGGGAGAAGCCCGAAGATCATGCGGTTCGATCTGCTGCCGGTCGAGCTCACCAAAGTGCTCGGCAAGTCGCTCGAGGATGCGAGAGAGCAGCGATACCAGTCGGCTCTGGAACTGCAGAGCGCGCTGCGGCAGGCGGGCGGTGCCTCGCTCGTCGGCCCGGTCGCGCCGTCGCCCACGGCCACCGACGACGTGCCGCAGGAGGGTCGCTGCAGCGGCTGCGGCACGATCAACCACGACCTCAATCGCAAGTTTTGCCGCAAGTGCGGCGGGCCGCTCCGTGTACCCTGCCTGAAGTGCGACGCACAGACGCCCGTCTGGGACGCGATATGCGGAGAGTGCGGAACGAATCAGCCACAACTCCTGGCACACATGCGGACGACCCTCGACGGGAAACGCGCACGGGCCGAACGCCTGGCCGCCGCCGGCTCCTGCGAGGAGGCGATCGCGGCGGCGAGGGAGATCGCCGCCGCAAAGCATCCCCTGCTGGCCGACGTCGCGGCCTGGGGCGCCGCCTTCGCGTTGGCCACCGGGGAGGAGATGGACCGCCGGAGGGCCTTTGCCGCGCGGCAGCTCGCGGATGCGCGGAAGCACTTCGTGGCCTGCGACGACGTGGCGGCGATCGCCGCGATTGAGTCAATTCCCGAGCCGATGCGGGACGTCTCAGCGCGGGCTCTGCTCGCGAGCTGCATGTCGCGGCTTGACGAGACGCGTTCCCTGATCGAATGCGTCAGGGGCCGGGTGGTGGCCGACGAGCTCGACGGCCTCCTGCCATCCGTAGTCCGGCTGCTCGAGCTGCACGGCGACGCGGACGAGTTCGCGAGCCTGCACCGTCGGCTCGTGCACCGGCGGGAAGGCCGCCTGCGGGCCGCGCAGGACGCCCTCGCGCAGAGCGATCTGGCTGCGGCGTGTGCGGCGGTCGCCGGCAGCCGCGTGGAGGATTTCGACGACCTCGATGATGCACTCCTCGTGCGGCAGCTCCTGTCGTGCGCGTCCTTCGCCGCGCCCCTCTCGGAGGCGATCGTCGCGGAGCGACGAGGCGATTTCGTCGCGGCAGCCGCCGCACTTCACGTGGTCCCCGAGCCGTCGCGTGGGACAATCGTTCCCGGGACGCCAGAGAGCGTGGCGGAGTTTTGGGAGCGGGTGTGGGGGCGTGCGCAGCGGGAAACGCAGCGGCAGGAACGACAGGCGCGGCACGCGGCACGCAGGGAGCAGATCTCCGGCCTGCGGGCCGCCGCGGAGGCCCGTGGTCGGGAGACCGTCGATGCCTGCGTGAGGGCGGGGATGGCGGCCGAGGAGACCCGCTGCGTGTGCGAGACGACCGCGGGGCCGGTCGTGGTGGTCATCCAGCGTTCGTGGAGCCCGAACTGGGCGCTGTGGTTTGCCACGGCGGTCAAGGCGGGAGCTTTCGACGCGGCTGCGGTGCGGGCGTTCGGTACATTGTTCCCCGTCGCCGACGAGACATTCAGGGATCAGGGCGTCTTGGTGGATTGGGTCCCGGAGGCGCTCGATGCAACCGTGCGGGTTATTCCAGACTCCGCGCCACCAGCCCCCCAAGGCCCTGCTCTGACTCCCCGCAAGACGGTGTTGGAACGGCGGATCAAACACGGCCTGCTCGTGGCGATCGACACCCCGTCCGATCCCCGTGCCTGCCCGGCAGTGGTATTCAACGCCGAGCTGGTGCCAGGTCAGGTCGCGATCGGCTGGATCGAACGGGACGCCAGCGCTGACGCGCTGGACGCGTTTCGCAAGGACGCAAGGAGCCACGCATCCGGTGCGTTGGTCGGTGTCGTGAAGGCGGTGCGGCTGGCGGCACCACCCGGGTGTTGGGATCTCGCGTCACGGCTGCAACAGGGGCTCGATCTGGCCGCGCAGTCACGCTGGGATGAGTCGGTCGCAGCACTCGAGGAGGCGGTGGCCGAGGATCCGCAGGACGCGAAGGCCTGGTTGGGAATCGGTCGGGGCTTCAAGCAACTGGGCAGGTTCGAGGACGGTGTCGCAGCGATGCTCCGTGCTATCGACGCAAACCCCAGGATGTCGGTTTTTCTTTACAACCGCGCTTGCTATCACGCGTCGGCTGGGCAAACGGGGCAGGCCGTCGAGTGTCTGGCCGAGGCCCTCGCCATGAGGCCAGAGTGGCAGGAGATGGCGAAGAAAGACTCCGACTTCGCCTCGATCCAACGCGACAAGGGTTTCGTGGCGTTGGTGGGCGACCGCGAGCCTGCCCGGCAGATGCAGGCCGAACTGAAGCGGGGACTGACGCTGGCCGAGCGCGGCCGCTGCGAGGAGGCCATCGTGGTGCTTGGCAGCATGACCGAGAGGCATCCGCACCTGGTGGACGCCTGGGTAGCCATCGGTCGGTGCCTGCGGCGGTTGAATCGGCCGGGGGACGCAGCCGCGGCGATGGCGCAAGGGCTCGAGTCATCGAGGAATCATCCCCGGCTGATGTACAACCTTGCCTGCTACCAAAGCCTTGCCGGCCAAGGCACGGTGGCTCTGCGGACTCTGCTCAAGGCGCTGTCGCTGCATCCGAAATACGCGGAGGCAGCGAAGGAGGATCGCGATCTCGACTCGATCCGCTCCGATCCGCGGTTTGCGGTGATTGTAACCCGGGCCAATGAGTAGCCTGCGGAAACGGCAGGCAACGCTTTGAATCGATAAGGGACCGCCCGCTCGCCCCGTAGCGTTCACGGGAGCACTGTTGGCCCAAGGACTTTTCGTTCGGGACACGATCGCAACGGCCTGGAGAATCCCCGCACAGGGAGTCGAATTTTTGCAGAATCCTCGAGACATACCGTAGTCGACGAAAATTTCGGACCACATTCCGGACCACTTTGGGTGGCCCCCGATCTCGGAGACCTGGTTCGACTCCTCGCGGATCTCCCGGATGGTCAACGCCAGACCCTCGTGAGCCTGATGCGGCACGCCGCCGGCGGTTGATCGGGTTTGGGGCGGCGCTGCGTCACGCCTGCGTCTGGCAAGGCAACTGCGACCCGGCCTTCCCGTCATGGGCCTTCCCGTCATGGGGCCCATTCAGGCGGCGACGAGTGGCCGTAATTCGTCACGGTCGACGGCGGTTTGCCCCAGCGATTCGAGCAGGGCGAAGAACTTGTCGAGATCGAAAAGGGAAGGATCGGTAATCTCGACACCGATCGCTCGCCCATCGGCGGCCCGGTCAACGAGCAACACGTCGTCGATCCTGTCAGTTCGCACGGCTGAATCGCCGGGCTGCCGCGGCAGGTGAAAATAGGCGGCGATCGGTCGTCCGTGCCGGTACGTCACTTTCAGAAAAACCCGCTTCATTGTGTCACCCGATAGGCGGTAATTACGACGATCACTTGGTCGTGTTGATCCGGCTCCATGACGACTTCCCAAGCATCCCCATCGTGGGCTGTTTCCAAGATCCATCGGCCTTTGGCACCGCCGCGACGGATGGCAGCAGTTGATTCGATCATCAGTCGCAGGTCAACCTCGGAGAACCCGCGGTCAATCATCCGCTCCTCGACGTGCGGACTCAACTCCAGCTCGAAATTCCACCAGTCAGGATGAGTTTCCAGCGACATTTTCGCGATCCTGCCCGGTGACCAAACCTCGACCTGACCCCATCATATCGTTTCTGCGCCCCTCGCCGGTCTGCTCAACCTTGTTTCGCCCGATGTCGCGAGGGTTTCGGAGACAAAAGCGGCACGTTCGCCCATTGAGCCGTTCATCACGGCACCAGCGATCGGGGCACGACGATCTCGTATTTCGCCACGTAGGCGCCTCTGGGCACGATACTCCGGGGGCCTTTGCCGAGGTCGATCCGGTCCCGTGCAAGCTTTGCCACCACCGGAAGTCCGGCCCGCTCGGCCATGAACAGGAAGAGCCTCTTCACCTTGACCGAGGAGCATGCCTCAAGAAGCGACTGCATCACCTGGGGTCGCAGCGTCCGCAGATTCTCGAGCAGGCCGTAGGTCTCCACGAGATCCATCACTTCCGATGCCATGAACAGGCATTCGAGGATCGCTCGCTCCGGCGCCGAAGACACGAGTGAGAAGCCACCGAAATCCCGTGCGCGGACGGCGGCGCCGGCTGGCAGGAATTTCGACGTCATATGCGTCACCTTCTCGGGCCAGCGATGCCGCCGAAACCAGAGTGGCGGTCGCACGCCCGGCGCCGAGAACAGCCACACCTGCTCACGCCCGAGCCGCACGAACTGGCCGGCACGCTTCGGCAGCAAGTGCGGTCAGGCCGCCGACGTGGACGGCCAATCCGTCCTGTGCCTAGAGCGCGTGGAGCCCGCCTTGCCAGGTCGGGCAATCACCGGCCCGCTTGAACACCCCGACCCCCAACCGACTCGAGCCAGCCGCTGGCCACGTACTTCTGGGTGTGCTGCGGAGTCACTCCCAACGCCGCCAGCGCAGACCGGGTGACCACCCCATACCGCGGCAGGGAATGGACGAGAGCTTCAGTTTGGATTTTCTGGATATACCCTCGGTATATCTCTAGCTTGCAAATCAAAACACCTGCACG
>JBIIOL010000145.1:0-7454 GCA_044336965.1 Pirellulales bacterium
CACGCCGGTTGCCTGCGGGTCGGTGTCGGCGACGCCGCCGTCGAGACCTTCTCCGCGGAAGACCACCACGAAGCGATGCTCCTTCACCGGCTTCACGAACGTCTCCACGCCGGGAATCTTCACGGCCTGCAGACGTTCGACGACCTTGAAGCTCTCCTCCGACGGAATCCGGCCCGCGCGGCGGTCGCTGATCAGCCCGGCCGAGTCGAGCGTGCAGAAGTTGCCACGTGCGGCCACGTCTTTGGGACCGAGTTCGAAGCCGATGCCGGTGGCCTCGAGCGCCCCGCGGCCGATCTTGAAGGCGAGCGGGTCGTAGCCGAAGAGCCCCAGGTGGCCGGGGCCGGAGCCGGGCGTGATGCCGGGCAGCACCGGCACGCTCAGGCCGCTGGTGCCGCGGCTTGCCAGACGGTCGAGGTTGGGCGTGTTCGCGGTTTCGAGTTCGGTCCGGCCGTGTGGCTCCATGGGCAGGCCGCCCAGGCCGTCGGCCACGAGCATCACGATCTTCGATCCGTTCTTCTCGGCCAGTTCGCGAACCAGCTCGTGCTCTGTCATGGTGCTGCCAACTCCTGCGGGGGCGGATAATGGATGATTGTCAGACGGCTGGCCGCGGCGGCCGGGCCTTGGGCTACATTCTGGCGAGAGCCTACCCGTTCCCGCCACGGACGGCACCACCCGCGTCCCGGCTCCAGTCAAAACCGCACGAGGACCGGTTGATCCCCCGATGAGTGTCATCCGCCCAAAACCCCCCGAAGACCCGATCGAGTACGCACCCGCGGCCGGTTTCATGCTCGGCGGCAGTTCGCCGGATCTCCAGAATGCGGCCGAAGCCGGGCTCGACCGGGCACGTAAGGACGTGCTCACCGCTGCCGATGCCGTCCGGCCGGACCGTCTTCTCGAGGCCTACAACGTCGGTGGTGCGCGGGCTTCCAGCCAGCTCTTCGCGGTCCTGCAGGCCGCGAGGCGGATCCGCGACACGGTCGACCGCGTGATCGTGGTGGGGAACGGCTGCGGGCCGCTCGGCGCACGGGCCGTCTTCGAATCGTGCGCCCATCCCTGCCACAACGACCTCTCCCGCGGCGAACGCGGCGGCAGGCCGCGGCTCTCGTTCGTGGGCTCGCCCCTCGACAACGACGCCATGCAGGGACTGCTCGACCTTGTTGCCCCCGCGGGAAAACCTCGCGGCAGCGATCTGCTCGACCAGTGGGCGATCATCGTGGGAGGCACGACCGATGATGGACTCGGGATGGCCGCGGCCACGCGGCTTCTCCTTGCGTCGCTCCTCGAGAGCGTGACCGGAGATCACGCCGAGGTGGCCGACCGAGTGGTGCCGATCACGGCACATGCCAGTGGCTTGGCCAACCTGGCCGCGTCGCTTGGCTGCACCACTATCTTCACGATTCCTGAGGATGTCGGCGCGGGCGGCGCCGTGTTCACGCCGCTGGGCCTGCTGCCGGCGGCGGTTGTGGGCATCGATGTGGTGAGATTGCTCCAGGGCGCGGCCGCGATGAATCGCCGCTTTCGCGAGGCGCCAGTGGTGGAAAACCCAGTGCTGCAATTCGCCGGCGTGTCGCGGCGCATGGCGGAGCAGGGAGGCATGGCCCGCGTGTTCGCGAGTTCGAGCAGTCAGCTCGCCGCGGTCTGCCGTTGGCATGGCCAGCTCACGGCCGCGGTACATCGGGGGCTGCCCCTGACCACGAATCTGATTGTGCGGGAGCCACGGCGCGATCCGCTGGTCGTGCCCGCGCTCACGGTCTGTGCCGCGAATGCAGACGGACTCGATAACCTGATCGGTAAGTCCTTGACCGATCTGCAGGCCACGCCTCGATCGGCCCACACCAGCCCGCAGCCGCCCGCCGACACGATCCTACTTCCGCGGGTCGACGAACACTCGATCGGCCAACTGCTCCAGTTCCTGGTGCTGGCAAACCTGGTGGCGAGCCGGTGCTGACAATCCGCATTGGTTCGCCGGCTGCGGCATGCTCGTCGCCGGCGGACTTTGCTACAGGATGCTCGTGGATGATGGCAAATCGCTCGTGAGTCGCAAAGTTCACCGGCTCCTGCGCGTGCCTCCGACCGGCTCCTCTGCATCTGTGTTTACGCCGAGACGGCCATCCTGGCCGTCTCGCCATGGCGAGCGGGTATAGTTTCCACACCAGCCCGTTCGCTTGGAGATCTACCCATGCCAGTCACGCTCACCTGGACCGGCCACGCCACCTGGCTCATCGACACCGGCGCCGGCACGCTGCTCATCGATCCCTTCTTCGACGAGTGCCCGACCGCGTCGATGAAGGCGGCCGAGGTCTCCTGCGATGCGATCCTCGTCACGCACGGTCATTTCGATCACGTGGCCGATCTCGTCGCGATTGCCAAGCGGACGCGGGCCCGCGTCTTCTGCAATTGGGAGATCGGCCAGTGGCTCGGCACGCAGGGTGTCGAAGCGGTGCAGCCGATGAACATCGGCGGCCGCGTGGCCGTGCCGGGCGGCATGGCGAAGATGGAGATCGCTCACCACTCTTCGAGCCTGCCCGACGGCACCTATGGCGGCAATCCCGCCGGCTGGGTACTCGATGTCGGTGGTGTGCGGGTCTACATCGCCGGCGACACATCGCTCTTCTCCGACATGGCGCGGATCGGACGGCCGCACGACGGCAAGCGGATCGACGTGGCGGTGCTGCCGATCGGCGACCTGTTCACGATGGGGCCGGACGATTCGCTGGAGGCGATCCGGCTGCTCGCGCCGAAGATCGTGCTGCCGAGCCACTACGGCACCTGGCCGCCCATCGAACAGGATGTCCACGGCTGGGCCAAACGCGTGCACGACGCCAAACTCGCCGACGCACGAGTGATCGCGCCGGGCGAGTCGATCACGGTCGCGTCAAACTGACGTGGCACCGCGGGCTGACGCGTCACCGCGGGCTCGACGTCGGCAGTTCGACGGGCCTGGCCGGCGGCACGCGGACCTCGACCGATTCGCCCACGACACGTGTCTCGAAGACCTCGACCTTGAGCTGCGGATTGTCGCACCAGGCGCCGTCGCTCAGCCGGAATCGCCAGGCATGCCACGGGCAGGTCACGCACCCGTCGGTCATCGGACCCGATCCGAGCGAAGCGCCCATGTGCGGGCAGAGATCGTCGATGGCGGAATAGTGCTCGCCGTCGAAGAAGACCGCCACGAGTCGGCCCGACACCTCGAACACGCGGCCCTGCCCGGCCGGGATCGCCCCGGCTTTCGCCACGGCGGTGAAGGAGTCGTCGGAGGATTTCATCATGTCGCTCATGGATGGCTCCCGGTAGCATACACGGCATGTCACAAAAACCTGTCACCGTCGCGGCCCCGCAGATGCGACTCCTCGTGCTCGACGTCGACGGCACGGTTACGAACAGCCGCCATGAGGTTTCCCGGGCCACCTGCGATGCCGTCGCCCGCATCCGGTCCGCCGGCATCCGGGTCGTGCTGGCGACGGGCCGCCGCTACCGCGACACAATCCCCGTGGCCGCGCGGCTCGGTGTCGAAGGCCCGCTGATCACCGCGTCGGGCGCACTGGTCAAGCGGACCTCGGATCATGCCACGCTCGCCCGCGCCGATTTCGGCCCCGGCGTTTTGGAGGGAGTGGTCGCATGCATCGTGGCGGCGGGCCATGAGCCGGTGCTCTATTCCGACAGCTACGCTGACGGCTTCGATTTTCATTGCCGCAGTCTCACCGTCGATCCAACGCCGGCAGGGGATGCGGAGCGGGGCATCCAGGGACTCGCGGAATACCTCGAACGCAACCGGGATCTGGCACGAGTCGCGCCTGATCTTCAACGGCAACCGCCCTCGGGCGTATTCGCGGGCTTTGCCATGGGCCCGCATCGAGCCATGCTCGACCTCGAGGAATCGCTCCATGCTGGCTTTCCCGGTCAACTCTCGCTCCACACGATCCGCAGTCCACGGTATCTCAACTGGATGTGCGAGATCGCTCCGGCCGGGGTGACGAAATGGTCGGGCGTGCAGGCGCTGGCCCGGGAGTGGGGTATCGACGCCGCGGAAATCTGTGCCGTGGGCGACGACGTCAACGACCTGCCGATGATTCGAGCGGCCGGCCTCGGGATCGCCATGGGCAACGCCCAGCCGGAGGTGCTTGCGGCGGCCGACCGCATCGTCGGGAGGCAGGACGACGACGGCCTGGTCGACGTGGCCAATCTGCTCCTGGGGCCGGGCTGACTGCCCTGCCCGCATTGGTTCGCCTGCTGTGACATGCTCGTCGCCGGCGGACTTTGCTACAGGATGCTCGTGGATGATGGTGAATCGCTCGTGAGTCGCAAAGTTCACCGGCTCCTGCGCGTGCCTCCGACCGGCTCCTCAGCATCTGGAGATTTTGTGAACCCCGGAGTGCCCAGCCCGCCGACCCCGCCCAGCCCGCCGAGGTCACCGGCAATCACCGGGCGATGCGGGTTGAAGCAGCCGGCCTCGATCCCTATACGTCTGCGGCTCGAACCGCCGTCTCGGACGGTTTCCCTGAGGATCGCGCTCGCGACCTCCCGTGTGGTGACATGCATGGAACTGAAACTCCACCGACCGCGGGCCGCCTGCACGCAGACCGGCCGTCCATTCGTCGCCGGCGAGCCGCTCGTCTCGGCGCTGGTTCGGTCGGAGGGCAGGCTTGACCGGTGTGACTATGCCGCCGAATCGTGGGTCGGGCCGCCGGCCAACACGCTCGCCTGGTGGCGGTCAACCTATCCCACCACGACGTCAGACGGCACGACGCTCGCCCCGGCCGACGTGCTGCTCGATGTGCTGGAGGAACTGGAGGGACGCGAGGCCGATGCGGCACTCCGCTACCTCGTGGCGCTCGAACTCGTGCGGCGCCGTGCGGTGCGATTCGTCGATCGGCAAGGCGACGACCAGAGCGACAGGCAGGCCGGCGACGCCGGCCCCGATCTCATTCTGGCGTGCCGCAAACGTGACCGTGAATACCGCGTGCGGGCCGTGTCGCCCCGCGACGCGACGGCTCCGGGCGTCGAGGAGAGGCTCGCGTCGCTGCTGTGGAGCGGAGGCGCCGCATGACCAGAACCGCCTCCGCCCGTTCCAGCCTCGCCCCATCGCGGGTCTGGGCGCTCGCGCTCGTGGTGGCGGCGATGGCCTCCACCGGAGCAGCCTGTCCACAGGCGATTCGTGGCTATCAGGTGGGCACGATGCCGCTTCCACGCACGCTGCCGGCGCAGCCCACGATTGACCAGATCATCGCCACCGTCCATGACAATACACAGCGCGTGCGAAGCTACATGGCGCCGCAGGCGGTGCTGATCGTGCCCGGAGTGCCGAGGCTGTCGGCGCAGGTCGCCTGCGAGCCGCCCCGTCGCTTCCGCCTCCGCGCCCAGACCGCCGTCACCGGCAGCGAACTCGACATCGGCAGCAACGACGATCTCTTCTGGCTCTGGATCCGCCGTCATCAGCCGCCGATGATGCTCCACTGCCGCCACGATCAGTACGATCAGTCATCAGCCCGGCGTCTCCTCCCCATCCGCGCTGATTGGATGCCCGAACTCTTGGGGCTCGTGAACTTCCGCCCCGAGGATCGCCACGAAGGGCCGGTGCCGTTGCCCGATGGTCGGCTCGAGATTCGCAGCCGCATCGCGCAGGCGACGGGCGCCGCTACCGGGGCTGACGGTGAACTGCTCAAGTCGACCATCGTCGATGGCACCACGGGGCTCGTGATCGAGCAGCACCTCTTCACGGCAGCGGGTGAACGGCTCGCCAGCTGCCGCACCACGAAGCATCGCGTCGACCCGCAGTCTGGAGCGGCCCTGCCACGATTCGTTGAGGTCTCGTGGCCCGCGTCGGGAATCGAGTTCCAACTGGAGTTGGCGGCGATCTCCACGAACATGCCGTCGACGGATCCCGGCCAGCTCTGGCAGATGCCGGCCTACGAAGGGTACACGCCGGTGGATCTCGCCGATCCATCGGTGGTGATCAGCCCGGTTCCGCCTCGTTGAGCAGTCCGTCGGGCGGGTGCACCGCCCGCCTCTGCGCCTCAGCCTGGAGCTTCATCTTCTGTCGTGCCCGCGCGAGGGTCGGGCCGATCGATCCCAGGGGCATGCCGGTGAGTCGGCTGATCTCGCCGTAGCTGCGGGCCTCGAGATGGTGGAGCCTGACCAGTCTGGCCTCGGACTCCTCGAGCCCGCGGAGCATCACCTCGACCTCTTCTCGGTCTGCCAGGATCGCCTGATGGTCGTCGCCGTCCGGTGTCGCATGCCCATCGACGAACGGATGTCGACCGTGGTTCTTCTCGGCCAGTCGGGCAAGGCCACGGACCGCGACACGTCTGGCGACCACGGCCAGATAGGTCGCGAGGCTCGACCGCCCGGCAAAGCCACGAAGCACCGCGGCGTCATGGTGGAGGATTTCGAGCAGGATGTCCGCGAGCAGGTCATCGCGATCAGACGGCGTGAGAGACATCCGGCGCTGGGCCGCGGTACGATCGACGACGAAGGCAAGCAGACCGCCAAAGCGGGCGACGAATGCGTCCCAGGCCGCCGGTTGCCCCGCCAGGCAATCCTGAAGCAGTTGCCGATCATCGGGTGTAAAGACCACGGCCGGCGAGCTACGGTCTGTCGAGTGGCTACGGTCTGTCGAGTGGCTACGGTCTGTCGAGTGGCTACGGTCTGTCGAGTGGCTACGGTCTGTCGAGTGGCTACCGTTGGCCAATTCCGGATGGTCGGATTGGCTCACCGGCCCAGCTGCGTGCGGAGAATCCATCGTCGTCACGACCATCGTCACGGCATGCCCTCGCGAGCATCCACGGCCCGCGCGCCGCAGGAACAGCGGCAGGGGACACGGCACCACGGATGGAGAATTGCCCCGACACACCCAATCATACGGCCAGCCGGCCGCTGGCACCAATGGCAGGGCCGCCCAAACTCATGAAAACTTGCGAAATCGCCGATTTCTGAATCGTTGACAGGTCCGCCGGCTCACCCTACGATTCCGCGCATCCGGTACAGTTTGCCAACCGGCCGGCAGCCGTTCCGAGCCGTCCCGTTCCACAATCCAATTCCAGTGCCCCATCACCCCGTTTCAAGGAGCCTTCAACCATGACGCACGTTGTCGCCGAGCCCTGTTTCGCCTGCAAATACACCGACTGCGTCGTGGTCTGCCCGGTCGAATGCTTCTACGAGGGGGACAAGATGGTCTACATCCACCCGGACGAATGCATCGACTGCGAGGCATGCGTTCCCGAGTGCCCGGTCGAGGCGATCTTCCACGAGGACAACCTGCCGGCCGAGTGGAAGGACTTCAAGGAACTCAACGCGGAACTGGCGCCGCAGTTGCCCGTGATCACCGAGAAGAAGGATCCGCTCTGCGGCTGATCCATGCGGGCTACCGCAGGTCGACGAGCCAGTAGGCGCTGTCGACGAAGCTCTTCCAGCTCTCGTACTTCGGGTTGCCGAGCTTGATGGAGAGCAGCGGGCTG
>JBIIOL010000146.1:0-7364 GCA_044336965.1 Pirellulales bacterium
CGGTGACGCTGCCCTCTTGCGATGGCCCGGCCATGGCCTATCATCCGGCCATGAATATCACCATCGCAGTGCTCCCTGGCGACTACATCGGCCCCGAGGTCATGGCCGTCGCCCTCCCGATCCTCGAGACCGTGCTCCGGAAGTCGGGCCATACTCTCGAGCACTCCATCCACGACGTCGGCGGTGCCGGCATCGACCGGCATGGCAAGGCTTTGCCAGACTCGACGCTCGCAGCCTGCCGGGCGGCTGACGCGATCCTCTTCGGTTCGGTCGGCGGGCCGAAATGGGAAAAACTGCCGCCGCAGGAGCAGCCGGAGCGGGCGTCGCTCCTGCCGTTGCGGAAGCATTTTCGACTGTTCGCGAACGTGCGGCCCGGTCTGCTCTTGAAAAATCTCGTCGACACTTCGCCGCTGCGGCCCGACCGCATCCCCGACGGCGTCGACATGGTCTGCATCCGCGAGCTCACCGGCGGTCTCTACTTCGGGGCCAAGTCGACCCGCGAGATCGAAGGGGGCGACATCGAGGCGATCGACACCATGGTGTACCGCCGTTCGGAGATCGAACGGATCACCGACGTTGCCATCGCGACCGCCCGGTCCCGCCGTCGGCACATCACGCTGGTCGACAAGGCCAACGTGCTCGAGACGTCGGTCCTGTGGCGGAAGGTGGTCGGCGAGCGGATCAAGGCCGTCGCCCCCGACATCACGCTGGCGACGATGTATATTGACAACGCGGCGATGCAACTCGTGCTGCGTCCCTCGCAATTCGACGTCGTGCTCACCGAGAACATGTTCGGCGACATCCTGTCGGACGAGATGGCCGTGATCTGCGGCTCGCTCGGCATGATGGCCTCCGCGTCGCTCGGACTCGACGAGAACCGCCACGGCAGGCCGTACGGCCTCTATGAGCCATCCGGCGGCACGGCGCCCGACATCGCAGGCCAAGACAAGGCCAATCCCTGTGCGCAGGTGCTGTCGGCCGCCCTCATGCTGCGTCATTCGTTTGGGCTCGAGACCGAGGCGCGGGCGATCGAATCGGCCGTGGAGCGGACGGTGGCCGATGGAATCCGCACGGCCGACATCGCCGGAGGCGGCCCGGCCGTGGGCACGAGGGCGATGGGCGAGGCGATTCTCGCACGCCTCTGAACGGGCGGGCAGGCAAAGCACCGCGTTCTATCGAGTCGAGGCTATGATAAGGCCGTTCAGGCCGATGGAGGCTCGACGAGAACCCATCCCGGGTGGCCGGACTGGCGGGCCGCTTCATCCGAGTATTCACGATGCGTTTCCGTCCCCTGACATCTCGAGCGGCCTGTCTGTGCATGCTGGCATGCTGCGCGTGGTGGTCGGAAGGTGTGAAGTTGCGGGCGGCCGAGATCGTCACTTCCGCCCGGCCGGCGTGGACCTCCTCGGCCGTGAAGGGTACGCCCGAGCCGACGGCGCCGCTGCGGGCCCGACCGTACTACGAGCATGTGCGGTTCAAGAATCCCACGTCGCTCACCACGGCGCCTGGCAGCGACCGCTTCTTCGTCACCGAGCACCACGGCGGCATCTATTCGATCCCAAAGGATCCTGCGTGCGCGAAGGCTGATCCGTTCATCGACATCCATGCACTCCTCGCCCGGCTCAATGCGGGTGCGGCCGATCCGCTGCGGTTCGGGGCTGTCTATGGGCTGACGTTCCACCCCGACTTCGCCACCAACCGCTTCTGCTACCTCTGCTACACGGTGGGCTACAAGGACGAGTCCCGCGGAGCATATCCAAACGGCACCCGCGTCGTTCGCCTCACGGTGACGGAGGAGAACGGCGTGCCAGGGTGTGATCCGGCCAGTGAGGTCGAGATCATCACGTGGCCCGCCGGCGGTCATAACGGCGGCTGTCTGCGGTTTGGCCCCGACGGCTGCCTCTATATTTCAGCGGGCGATGGTGGCGACCACTTTCCGGCCGACATCTACAAGACCGGCCAGGATGTGACCGACCTGCGGTCCTCCATCATGCGCATCGACGTCGATCATCCGTCCGATGGCAAGGCCTACTCGATCCCCAAGGACAACCCGCTGCTGTCGGTGCCCGGTGCCCGCGGCGAGATCTTCGCCTACGGGCTCCGCAACGTCTGGAAGATGAGCTTCGACCGCAAGACCGGCGACCTCTGGGCTGGCGACGTGGGGCTCGAAACTTGGGAACTCGTCTGCCGTGTGCGGTCCGGTGACAACTTCGGCTGGAGCATCCAGGAGGGCCGCAATCCCGTGCACCTCGACTGGCCCCGCGGGCCGACGCCGATCGTGCCTCCGACGATCGAGGTGCCGCACACCGCTGGCGCGTCGATCACCGGCGGGATCGTCTACCGCGGCAGCCGGTTCCCCGAACTTCAGGGCAGCTATGTCTTCGGCGATTGGGAGACGCGGCGGCTGTGGGGCGTGACGGTCGATACGCCTGAACCCGGCCCGCTTCGCGATCTGGCCGCGCCGACCGTTCGCGTCATCGACTTCGCCGAAGACCACGACGGCGAACTCTACCTGCTCGACTACGACGATGGCTCGATCCAGGAACTGGTGCGGAACGAGGCGAGCGGCGAGGCCACGCCGTTTCCCATGAGGCTCAGCGAGACCGGCCTGTTCGCCGACACATCCCTCCACACGCCTGCCAGTGGCGTGCTGTCGTTTGCGATTCAGGCCGAGGCATGGGCCGACCATGCCACCTCGCAGCGGTTCATCGGCGTGCCGGGCGATGGTCGGGTCGAATTCTACAGCCCGCGCCGGCAGGTCCCCGGCTCGATGTTCTCGCGGACGCTTTTCTTTCCGACGGACACCGTGTTTGCCAAGACGTTCTTCATGGCGATGGACACGAGAAAACCTGCGTCATCCCGCCCCATCGAGACGCAACTCCTGCACTTCGACGGGAGTCACTGGCATGGCTACACGTATGCCTGGAACGACGCGGGCACCGATGCGGATCTCGTGGCCCCCGAAGGGAAACAGATGCCGCTCGCCATCAAGGATGCCGCAGCCCCGGGGGGCGTTCGCACGCAGACGTGGCGGTTCTTCGGCCGCAATGAGTGCCTGCGGTGCCACAACGCCTGGGCAGAGACCACGCTCGCCTTCACTGTGCCCCAACTCAACCGCGACATCGTCGTGGATGGCGTCCGCGTGAACCAACTGCAGTCGTTCCGCGACTCGGGCTTCATCAAGGACATGGTCGTCGAGCCGAACCTCGACGAAAATCCCTTCGCGACCGTGGCCCGGCCCGGGCCTACGCGGAGCCTCCCGCGGCTGGCCGATCCCAGCAACACGTCCGAGCCGCTCGAGGCCCGCGCCCGGGCCTATCTCCACGTCAACTGCGCGTCGTGCCATCGCTTCGGCGGCGGCAGCGTGCCGCACCTCCACCTCAACATCGACCTGCCGCTCGGCGAAGTGAAGGCGGTGGGCATGCAGCCGTCGCAGGGCGGATTTGGCATTCCCGACCCGAGGGTGATCGCGGCAGGCGATCCCTTCCGCTCTACCCTGCTCTACCGGATGTCGACGGTGGGCCCCGGGCGGATGCCGCATATCGGTTCGGAGATCGTCGACGACTGCGGGCTGGCCCTAATCCAGGACTGGATCGCGCGGCTTCCCACCAATTTCGCCGATAACCAACTCATCGAGCGCTTGATCACTCTCGACGAGGCGACAGTGCTCACGCGGGAGAGTCGCGAGGCGCCGCAGCAGCGGTGGAGGCGGGCGAAGCAACTCGCCAAGGAGGGTGGCCGTAAGCAGCCGGAGGACGCCGATCTCGCGCTTGCCGAGGAGGAACGGCGGCGGCAGACCGCAGACCTCGCTTTGGCCCGCGAGAAGGAGCGGGAACGACTCACCAGCGAACTGCTCTCCTCCACGAGCCGGGCTGTGATGCTCGCCGGGGCGATCCGGCAGGGCCGGATGCCTTCGGCGATCCGGTCGCAGGCGGTCGCCGCTGCGCTGCGGCATCCGGAGCCTGTGATCGCAGGTCTCTTCGAGGAATTCGTGCCCGCAGACCAGCGGGTAAGGCGGCTGGGCACGGTCGTCGATCCAGCCGCGATCCTGTCTCTCTCCGGCGATGCGGACCGTGGCCGCAGGCTCTACCACGAGGCGGCGAGCCTGCAGTGCCGCAACTGCCACATGATCGGCGATGCCGGCCGCGAGGTCGGCCCATCACTGACGGCCATCGGCGGCAAGCTCGACCGTGCGAAACTGCTCGAGAGCATGCTCGAGCCGTCGAAGGCGATCGACCCTAAGTACCAGTCGTGGGTGGTGGAGACCGCGGACGGCCGGGTGGTGACCGGGCTCGTCGTCTCGAAGACCGACGAATCGGTCGTGCTGCGCGACGCCGAAAACAAGACAGTCGACCTGGCGATGGCCGAGGTCGAGCAGATGGAACCGCAGAAGGTGTCGCTCATGCCGGAGCACCTGCTCCGCGACCTGACCGCCGCCGAAGCGGCCGATCTGCTGGCCTATCTTGAATCCTTGCGAACGCCGTAGGGTGGCAGCACTCCAGGAGCGATCATGAAGACAGAACGACCACAGACCCCCGACGCCGTCGCGACCGACCGGCGCGGTTTCGTTCGTATGGCGGCCACGGGACTTGCGGCGGCGACGCTGGCGCCGCAGCCTGTGTCATCAGTCGCTGCGACGGAGGCCACTGTGGCACAGCGTGAAAAAACCTTCCGTGATCATCTGCTCGAGTGCCTCGGCGGGCCGTGGCCGGAGGCTTGCCCGCTCGACGTTCGCTCGCGTGAGCCTGTCGAGTTTCGCGGGATGAAGATCGAGAGCGGCCGCAAGGACGGCTACCGCATCGAATCGATCGACTACGAAGTGGAGCCGGGCGACCGGGTGCCTGCGTTCGTGCTGATCCCGGACGCGGTCGATGCCGCTCACCCCGCCCCTGCCGTGGCCGTGTGGCACCAGCACGCCGGCGAATGGCACCTGGGCAAGAGCGAGCCGGCCGGCCTGGCCGGAAACCCGATGCACCACACCGGCGTGGCACTGGCCAGGGAAGGCTACGTGGTCATCTGCCCCGACGCGCTCTGCTTCGAGGAGCGGCAGAGCCCGGTCCTCGAGAAGGGCAACTACGAACGGTTCGAGTTTCTGCGGCTTACCGTGGCGGGCCGTTGCATGGCCTGGAAAAACATCCTCGACATGCGACGGGCGATCGATGTCCTCGCAGCGCGGCCCGAGGTCGATGCCAGCCGCATCGGCTGCTACGGACACTCGATGGGATCGACGCACACGTGGCTCGTGGGCCCGTGGGACGAGCGGCTGAAGTGCCTCGTGGGCAACTGCTGCCTGCCAACCTACGCCGCGATCGAGCGGACCCACCTGCTCCACTGCTTCCCCAACTTCATTCCCGGTATCCATCAATACGGCGACACGCCCGACATCGCTGCCCTGATCGCGCCGCGGCCGCTCCTGCTCAATTTCGGGGAGACCGACAAGGGGAGCCCGATCGAGGAGGTGCGGACCGGCGTCGAACGGATCGGGAAGGCGTATCGTGAGGCGGGGGTTCCGGACCGCTTCAGCTCGTTCATCGAGCCCGGCGTCGGCCACGTGCTTTCCGACGCGATGTGGCAGCGCACCCGCGAGTGGCTGGCCCGTCATCTCAAGGCTTAGTCGCTCAGAGCGTAGTGGTATTGGCGTAGTGGCATTCATGGCAACAACACATTCCGTCCCATCCACCGCACCGACCGTGCAGCCCATGCTGTCGGATCTCACGCTCTGGCGGCCGTATTGCCAGATGAAGACGGCAGGGGAACCGCTGCACGTGGTCGCCGCGGAAGGATCGTGGCTCGAACTCGACTCGGGCCAGAAGATCATCGACGCCCTCTCGTCGTGGTGGACCGTCTGCCATGGCCATCGCCATCCCCACATCGTGGCGGCCATCGTGGATCAAGCCCACCGGATGCCGCACGTGATGCTCGGCGGCATCGATCATCCGCAGGCGGTGCGGCTGGCGAATCGTCTCGCAGCGCTGATGCCTGGCAGTCTGAACCATTCATTCTTCTGCGACTCCGGTTCCGTGGCCGTCGAGGTGGCCATGAAGATGGCGGTGCAGTTGTGGATGAACCGGGGCGAGCCGGCCCGAAAGCGGTTCATCTGCCTGCGGCACTCGTACCACGGCGACACCAGCGGCGCGATGAGCGTATGCGATCCCGACGACAGCATGCACAGGCACTTTCGCGGATTCCTGCTGGAACAATATCCGCAGGAGCTGCCGGCCGATGAGGCGGGCTGGCGGGCCTTCGCGGCGTTTCTCAACGGTGTGGGCGGGCAGTGCGCCGGCGTCATCGTCGAGCCGCTCGTGCAGTGTGCGACCGGCATGCGGTTTCATTCACCGGACCAGCTGCGGCGGCTGGCGGAGGTCACGCGGGCGGCAGGGCTCCTGTTCATTGCCGACGAGATCGGGACCGGCTTCTGGCGGACCGGCAGACGACTCGCTTGTGACTGGGCCGGCGTGGTTCCCGACATCCTCTGCCTCGGCAAGTCGTTGACTGGCGGCACGCTGCCGATGGCTGTGGCGATGGCGACCACGGAGGTCTTTTCCGCGTTTTATAGCGACCATGCCGACCATGCGCTGATGCACGGCCCTACCTATATGGGCAATCCGCTCTGCTGTGCGGCGGCGCACGCCTCGCTCGACGTGTTTGAGCGGGAGCCGGCGGCGGAACGGGTGGTTGCGATCGAGCAGATGGGCCGGGAGTGGCTTGAGCCGCTCGCCGCCCTCGGGCACGTGCGGGAGGTCCGCTGTCGCGGCGGCTTTCTCGCCGTTGAAACGGAGAAGGCGTTCGATCGAAAGCAACTCGCGCCCTTGATCCTCGAACGCTCCGTCTGGCTGCGGCCAATCGGCAACGTGATGTATGCCGTGCCGCCGTTCACGATCACGCCCGAGGAACTGCGACAGGTGATCGACGCGATGTCGGCCGCGGTGCGGGCGAATGCGTGAGATGCTTCTGTAGTGTGGTCGCTCTAAAACACGTTCGGCACGAAGCGGCCGCCGCGGCAGCGTTTGAGATACTCGAGCGCCGCCACCTGCCCGGTGGTTTCGAGGGCGTCGCGGTAGACGGGATCGTGAAAGCCCTCGATGTCGATGCTGCCCCGCCAACCGTGGAGCCTGAGCGTGCTGATCAGGTCGGTCCAGTTCGTATCGCCGAAGCCTGGTGTGCGGTGGTGGATGTATTGCACGCCGCCACGGATGCCGTGCTCGCGGACCACGTCCCACAACACCGTCGCGTCCTTGCCGTGGATGTGCCAGATGCGGTGGCAGTAGCGGCGCAATTGCGGCAGCGGATCGACGAAGCTCACGATCTGGTGGCACGGCTCCCACTCGAGGCCGATCACCGGGCTCTCCACCTCGCCGAACATC
>JBIIOL010000147.1:0-7355 GCA_044336965.1 Pirellulales bacterium
CGGTGATCTGCCTGATGGAGGAGCAGCGGGGAGTGCTCGAGAAGGGTGGCACGATGCGGCTGGGGGCCCAGCCGGCCGTGCTCGTCGAAGGCACGAAGTCCGCTGCGGCGTACGGCCAGCGGAAGATTTCAGAGCGGCATCGCCATCGCTACGAGTTCAACCCGAAATACCGGGAGCAACTCGAGCAGGCCGGCCTGGTGGTCGCGGGCACGAGCCCCGACGGCTCGCTCGTCGAGATCGTGGAAGTGGCCGACCACCCCTGGTTCGTCGCCGTGCAGTTTCATCCTGAATTCAAGAGCAAGCCCACGGCTGCCCACCCGCTCTTCGCCGGTCTCGTGGCCGCCGCGGTGGAGCGGCACGCCGGCAGTGCGTGGGTGGCGGAGGTCTGAGGAGTACCATCATGAACGCAGCCAACCACGACGAGCCTTCCGACGAGATCGTCTCCGAAGATGATGCAGCAGGCAGTGATGCCGCCGCCGGACAGGTGCCTCCGGCGACGTTCGAGTTTCTTGCCCACACCCTCTTCACGCAGGCGTTGATGGCCCTGGGCCGGATTCCCAACCCGATCACCAAGCAGGCGCACCGCAACCTGCCGACCGCGAGGCACTTCATCGACACGCTCGCGATGCTCGAGCAAAAGACCGCCGGCAACCTCACGGAAGACGAACGCCGTGTGCTGGAAGAGATCCAGCACCAGCTGCGGATGATGTACATGAGCGAGAAGCCATCATGACGGCCACCCTGCTCGACGGCCGGGCGCTCGCGTCACGGATCGAAGACTCGCTCCGGAGCGAGGTTGACACGTTCGCGACGATGTTTCAGCGTCGCCCGCGGCTGGTGGTCGTCCTCGTCGGCGACCTCGCGGCCAGTGGCTCCTACGTGAAGAGCAAGGCGGCCGCTGCGGGACGCGTGGGGATCGATTCCGACGTGGTCCGCATGCCGGCCACAGCGACGACGGCCGAACTCGTCGCCCTGGTGGCTGCGATCGCCCGCGATGAGCACGGTTCTGCCGATGGCATTCTCGTGCAGTTGCCGTTGCCGGAGCATGTCGACACGGTCGCGGTGCTCGATGCCGTGCCGCCCGACCGCGACGTCGACGGCTTTCATCCCGAGAACGCCGGCCTGCTCTCGCAGGGGCGGCCCCGCTTCGTGCCGTGCACCGCCGCGGGCGTGCAGCGGATGCTGATCGATGCCGGCATCGAAACTGCCGGACGCCACGTGGTGATCCTCGGCCGCAGCGACATCGTCGGCAAGCCGCTGGCGCTGCTGTTGGCTTCGCGAGGGACGGGAGGCGACGCCACCGTGACGATCTGCCACAGCCGTTCGGCTGATCTGGCCGCCGTGACGAGGCAGGCCGACATCCTCGTGGCCGCCGTCGGCAGGCCGCGGCTCGTCACCGCCGACATGGTGAAGCCGGGGGCCGCAGTGATCGACGTCGGCATCAACCGGATCGTCGGTCCAGACGGCAGTGGCAAACTCGTCGGCGACGTCGATTTCGACGGCGTCCGGGAGGTGGCTGGTTGGATCTCGCCTGTGCCGGGAGGGGTGGGGCCGCTCACCGTGGCCATGCTGCTCGCCAACACCCTGCTGGCCGCCGAACTGCGTGCCGGACGTCGTTGAAGCGTCCCAAATCAGCTGTTTTTGTCCAGCAACTTCGCCTTGTTCCACCGGGGTGTGATCACTATCTTCCCCACCCGCACGGGATCGCGCAACGGGGCAAATCCCCCAGCTTGCCGGCTCCCGCGCATCCTCCCCGTGCGGTCCTCGAGAGGACCGTGGTGGGGTCGCAGACGCGGTCGTTCCGATGCTTGAGGAACACTTCCTCCAAGCATGCCGAAAGCTCCGGTCCATGAATCACTTTCTTCGAGCGCTTCGCGATGCGGTCAAAAGCTGGCCGTTCCTCCTCGCTGCGTTCTTCTGCTCGGCCTGTGTCGCCGGCCTGTGGGGCGCCAACATCGCCGCCCTCTTTCCGGTCATCGAGGTGACGCTCAACGGCGAGTCGCTCCAATCATGGAACGGCCGCCGGATCACTGCCGCGGAGGGCCGCATCGAGGCTGGCGGTCGGGAGTCGTCGGAGTTGGAGGCGGAGTTGGCCGCGGAATCGCTCGATCCCGCCGCTGCCACCAAGGCCCGGAGCCGTTTGGACACGCTCGTCATGGACCGCCGTCGTGACGAGGCGGTCGTCTATTCAGCCAGGAAGCTCGAGCCCTGGCTCGATCGGCTTCTGCCGACCGACCCGTTCCAGACCGTGCTGTTGGTCGTGGGACTCATCGTCTTCAGCACGTTCCTGAAGCATGTTTTCATGTTGGCCGGCACGATGATGGTGGGATGGGTGGCGATGAATATCAGCCGCGACCTGCGGCTGCGGGTATTCGACAAGGCCATCGAACTCGACAGGGCCCAGTTCATGCGGCAGGGCTCGGCCGGCTTCATGTCGCAGTTGACCCACACCACGGACATGCTGGCCGGAGGCATCACGGCGGTCTACGGCGGCGCTGTCACGGAGCCGCTGAAGATCATCGCGTGCCTCGCCGGAGCCTTCTGCATTTCCTGGCAGCTCACGCTGGCCTGCCTGACGATGGCGCCGATCGTGGGCTTCCTCATGGTCTGGCTCAACCGCCGCATCCGCAGCGTGTCGAAGCACATCCTCTCGAGGTCCAAGGGCTTCCACCATGTGCTGCTGGAGACGCTCAACAACGTGCTCACCGTGCAGGCCTACACGATGGAAGACTTCGAGCGAGAGCGGTTCCGCAGCTGCACGGGCGACATGCTCCGCACAGGCATGTGGCACACCTTCTACTTCGCCCTGGCAAATCCGATTACCGAGATCCTCGGCATCGGCATGGTGGCCACATCGATCGCCGTCGGGGCATGGCTCGTGATCAACCAGCATACGCAGATCTTCGGCATCACGATGACGGACCGTCCGATGACCGTGCCCGGCATCATGGTCTTCTTCGGCATGCTCATCGGTGCCAGCGATCCGGTCCGGAAGCTCTCTGGCGTGCTGACCGGGCTCAACATGGGCGTCGTCGGTGCCCAGGCGCTCTATCCGCTTCTCGACATGCCATCGAAGCTTCGCGAAGCAGCGGCGCCGAAGTCGCTCCCGTCGCCCCACCGCGAGATCCGCCTGCGGAACGTGTCGTTCAGCTACGACGGCATCGATACGGTGGTCAGGAACGTGAATCTGTCGATTGGGTTTGGCGAGCGGGTCGCGATCGTCGGCCCGAACGGTGGTGGCAAGAGCACGCTCATCAACCTAATCTGTCGGTTTTACGACCCCACGGGGGGTGACGTGCTGCTCGATGGCGTGCCGCTCACCGAACTGGCGCTCCATGACGTCCGCCGGCGGATCGCGCTGGTGACCCAGCAGACCGAACTGTTCAACGAGTCGATCCTCTACAACATCCGCTACGGCCGTTGGGATGCCACCGAGGAGGAGATCATCGAGGCCGCCAAGCAGGCCCACGCCCACGAATTCATCGCTGACTTCCCGGACGGTTATCGCACCATGGTCGGCCCGAACGGCTTCCGTCTCTCGGGTGGACAGCGGCAGCGGATCGCGCTGGCCCGTGCGATCCTCCGGAATGCCGAGATTCTCGTGCTCGACGAGGCGACGAGCCAGATCGACGTGGAGAGCGAACGGTTGATCCATGAATCGCTGGCTCGGTACGTTGAAAACCGCACCGTGATCATGATCACCCACAGGGCCAGCACACTGGCTTTGGCAGACGCGATCGTGCACGTCGAGCACGGCACCGCCACGAAGAAGCCGGCTTCGCAGCATCGGGCAGCCTGATAGACTCGGTGCATGGCCTCATCCATCTCCTGCATCTGCGGCTACCGTGGCCCGAGCGTGTCGGAGGCGGGCGGTGACGTTTGCCCCATCTGCAGAACGCCCGCCGCGGCTCGCGACGAATCCCTGCACATCCCTTGTCCCCGCGGGCACGTGCTGAAGGTGACCCAGGCGATGCTGGGGCAGCGGGTGGTGTGCCCAAAGTGCAATGATTTCTTCGTGCTGACGGCGGAGGCCAGCGTCGAACGCAGGCGTGAGACGGATCGCCTGCGGCACGAGGAGGACACTCGTCGGGCGCGACGATGGCTGGCTCGGGCGCTGTGGGCGGCCGTTCTCGTGGTGGTGTCGCTGGTGTCGCTAATCGTGGTCAGCGCCCTGCCGAAGTAAGGCGCATAGAAAGTCGAGTGGCCCAATCCGCCGGTGGACGGCAGCGAAAACGTGTCCGCCGGTCCGACGGCGGAGGGGCTCGTCGCAGTGGCTTTTTCGCCTGATCGCGGTGTGGTCGTGCTGTGCCCGGCAGGGCGAAAAATCCAAAAGCTCCTCGAGCTTCCGCCGATCCCCCGGCTACGTCCTGGCGCTAGCCGAGGCGGGCGTTCCAGCGGGCGGCGTCCCGCGGGTGGAAGTGGGCGAGTTCGAAGCTGTCGCGAACGATGGCGCGCACCGTGCGGAGATCGACCGCGCCATTCCGGGCGACGAGCTGCACGAGCAGGTTGCCGATGGCGGTCGCCTCGACCGGCCCCGCCACGACAGGCCGGTTCGTCGCGTCGGCGATCATCTGGCAGAGTAGCGTGTTTTTCACGCCGCCGCCCACGACATGAACCCGTGCCACACGACGGCCGAGCAGCTCGTCGAGTTCGTCGAGCGTCCTGCGGATCGCGGCTGCCACGCTCTCCAAAGCCGTTCGGATGACGGCACCGGTTGTCTCGGGGACAGGCTCGCCGGCACTGCGGGCGAGGTTGCGGATCGCCTCCGGCATGTCGGCTGGCGCCACCAGCGAGGGATGGTTGGGGTCGACGAGCGTGGTCAGCGGCGTGGCCTCCGCAGCCAGCGCCGTGAGCTGCTCCCAGCTCCACTCGTGGCCGGCCCGCAGCCAGCTTGCGCGGCACTGCTGAACCAGCCAGAGGCCGCAGACGTTCTTCAGCAGGCGGGTCGTGCCGCCGACGCCCCCCTCGTTGGTGAAGTTATGGCCGTGGCACTCCGGTGTGACGAGCGGCTGATCGAGTTCCGCGCCCACGAGCGCCCAGGTTCCGAGACTGACGTAGCACCAGTCCGGTCGGCTGCAGGGAGGTTCGAGCGCGGGCACTGCCGCCACGGCGCTTGCGGTGTCGTGGGTGCCAGGCACCACGACCCTCACGCCCGAAAGTCCCGTCTCCGAGGCCACCTCGGCACGCAGCGGTCCGAGGTCGGTACCGGGCTCAACGAGCGGTCCGAACACGTGCCGCGGAAGCCCGAATCGATCGAGCATGTCGAAGGCCCAGTCGCGGCGGCGCGGGTCGAAACACTGCGTGGTCGTGGCGTTGGTCCGCTCGTTGGATCGCTCTCCCGTCAGCAGCCAGTGAACGAGGTCGGGAATCATCAGGAATCGGTCAGCCGCTGCGAGCACGGTCGGGTGGCGTCGTTTCAGGGCGAGCAGTTGATAGAGCGAGTTCAGCTCCATGAACTGGAGGCCGGTGGCCGCGAAGATCTCGTCGCGGGGAACGATCGCTTCGGCTGCCGCGAGCATGCCCTGCGTGCGAGCATCGCGATAGCAGACGGGGTTGCCGAGCAGGCTGCCGTCGGCAGTCAGGAAAGAGAAGTCGACACCCCAGGTGTCCACGCCGACGCTCTGCACCGCGTGGCCATGCCGGACCGCGGCTGCCCGCAGTCCGACGACCACTTCCTGCCACAGCCGCACGAGGTCCCAGACGAGTTCGCCGCCCATCGCGACCGGTCCGTTCTCGAACCGGTGGATCTCCTCCAGTTCAAGCAGCCTGCCATCGAAGGCCCCCGACACGACCCGGCCGCCAGAGGCACCCAAATCGATTGCCAACGCCACGGATCGCGCCATGCCTCTGGACTCCTGCCGAACGGACATGCCTCGGAAAGTTGACCATTGTTCCGTGTTCGGCGTCGGTTTCGAAGGGGGGGCACCCGAAACGCTTGCCCCAGGCCCCCAAGCGACGGCAGTCCGGGGGAAAACGGTGAACTTTCCGGGAGGAGGGGGCTTGCCGTGCGTCATCCGTGGCTGGAGGGTCGATAATTCCCGAGCAAGAGCCTATTGTTAACCTGCTTGGGCAACTTATGTAGGATTCAGGCATTGCAGAATTCCGGACCCTCACAGCACTCCGTGCAGCGGGCAGTCGCCATGGGATCGAATGCCATTGATTCTCGTGCCGGCGTCTCGCCGGAGGTCCTCGAGGATCTGGCCCTCGCCAGTCGCTCCCTGGAAGGTCTCGAGCCCCCTCAGATCATTGCCTGGGCCGTGGAGCGGTACGGGCCGCGGTTGACGATGGCCACGGCTTTCGGGCCCGAGGGATGTCTGATCATTCACTGGCTGGCCACCATCGCGCCGAAGACGTTCGTCTTCAACCTCGACACCGGCTACCAGTTCAATGAGACGCTGGAACTCCGCGACCGCATCGTCCGCCGATATGGCATGGATGTGTCGCTGGAGCGGCCTGAGACGACGGTGGAGGAATACGAACGGGCTCACGGTGGCCCACTGCACCAAACCGATCCCAACCGCTGCTGCGGCGACCGCAAGATCGCGGTCATCCGCCGGGTGCTCACGCGGTTCGATGCGTGGATGAGCGGAATCCGCCGCGACCAGAGCGCGGACCGCCAGATCGCACCGATCGTCGGTTGGGACCACAAGTTCAACGTCGTGAAGATTTCGCCCTTGGCAAACTGGACGAAGGCCAAGGTGTGGGATGTGATCGTGCGCGAGGATGTGCCCTACAACCCGCTGCACGATCAGGGCTACATCTCCATCGGCTGCTGGCCCTGCACCAGAGCCATCTCCTTCGGTGAGGATGAACGGGCGGGCCGCTGGAGTGGCACAGCAAAGACCGAGTGCGGGCTCCACTCCCGCGATCATTGATTGCGGCCGGGCTTCAGGAGCGTCGCAAAAGGATTCGGGATGAGACTTTCCGCGAAGACCGAATATGCTGCGATCGCCGTGCTCGAACTCTCACGTCAGTGGACCTCCGGTGAACCGGTGCGAATTCGCTCGATCTGTGAGGCGCATGGCGTGCCGTCCCGGTTTCTGGTGCAGATCCTGCTGCAGTTGAAGGGGTCGGGGGTGGTCATCAGCACGCGTGGTGCCGCAGGGGGCTATCAACTTGCCAGACCACCGGCGGAGATCACGCTGGAGGATGTGTTTCGTGTGATCGAGGGGCCAGACGAACTGTTGACTGCGGTCACCGCCGACCTGGCGGGGCGATCACGCACGGTGAACGTTCTGCTCGACGCCTGGCGGCAGGCTGCCCGGGCCGAGACCGAGGCATTGCGGAGCATCACGTTCGCCGACCTCGTGGAACGCTCCCGCGCCGTGAACGAGCCGATGTACTACATATAGCCG
>JBIIOL010000148.1:0-7345 GCA_044336965.1 Pirellulales bacterium
GCACCTTGCGATCGCCCATGCCATGGGGCACACGGGGCTCGTGCGGTTCGGCAACCCCGACTACTGCGGCGACGGCCCGCTCACCGGACTTGTGTAAAGGGCTGCTTGGCAGTTGTTGGGGCCTGACGCACGTTTGACAAAAAGCCCCGGACGGTAGTCCGGGGACACCGGGTCGTTGGGCGTTCCCGGAGCAGCATGGCACGCTGGGTGGTGATCAAACCCGGAGTCCCCCAGCTGCGGCCGGGGGCTTTTATGGAAATAAAAACCCTGAGCGTAAGCGACGGGATTGCCGTATGCATAAAAGCCCTGAGCGCAAGCGACGGGATGATGGGAGGAACGTCGGCTTTTCGGGTTCCCTCCCGCCCTGCTTGGTTTTTGTGCATACTTGTGGCTCCCCTTCACAGGAGTTTCGTCATGCGCCGCCTCCACCACTTCGTGCTGCCCACCGCCCTGCTGATCGGCCTGGGTGTGGCCAGCCTGCCTACCGTATTCGCCGCGCCCACAGGCAACCCCGCCTATACAGACCCCGCGAAGGCCGATGCAGACTTTCCCTTCCAGGGCGAATACGCCGGCACGGTCACGCATGATGGCCAACCGGTACCATTTGGCGTGCAGGTGATCGCGCTGGGCGACGGGAAGTTCGATGTCGTCGCCTATCCGGGCGGACTCCCGGGCGACGGCTGGACGCCGCCCAACAAGATCAAGGGCACGGGCACTCGCACGGGTGAAGGCGACGCCGCGGTGGTGAAGGTCGAGGCCCTCGACTGGGGCGGTAACAAGCGCACCGGAGAGATCCGTAACGGCGCGATCGTCGTGCTCTCCGACTCCGGCAGCGAGATCGCAAGGCTTCCCAAGGCCAACCGCAGCAGCGCCACGCTGGGCCAAAAGCCACCGGAAGGCGCGATCGTGATCTATGACGGCACGGGCACCAGCACCGACACCTCCAAACTCGTCGATGGCCGTGTCTCCGAGGACGGCCTGCTGATGGAGGGCGTGACCACCAAGGACAGCTTCGGCGATGCCCTCTGGCACATCGAGTTTCGTCTGCCCTACCAGCCCAAGGATCGCGGGCAGGGGCGCGGCAACAGCGGCGCGTATGTCATGGGTTCCTACGAAACCCAGATGCTCGACAGCTTCGGCCTCGAGGGTAAGGACAACGAGTGCGGCGGCATCTACAAGGCTGCGGCTCCGTTCGTGAACATGTGCCTGCCGCCGCTGACGTGGCAGACCTACGACATCAACGTCACCGCGCCGCGGTTCGAGGGCGACAAGAAGGTGGCCAATGCCCGCATGACCGTGACCCACAACGGCACCGTGATCCACGACAACATCGAGGTGCCGACCCTGACGCCGGGCGGTCCGCTCAAGCAGGAGGCATCAAAGGGACCGCTCCACCTGCAGAACCACAGCAACCCGGTTCGCTACCGCAACATCTGGGTGCTGCCGAAATTGTGAAGCAGCCGGCCACCGATTCCGCCGACACGGTTGCTCGTCAGGCTACCTGCACCGTCTGCCCGCTGCTCTGCGACGACATCCTGATCGCCGCCGATGGTGTGGAACGGGCCTGCGGCCATGGCCGCGAGACGATCGGCGAGGCCCTCGCCACCGCAGTGCGACCGGGTGCACGGCCCGCCGAGGCGTGGGAGAGCGACCGGCCGCTCGACCGCGAAACGGCCACGACTCGCGCGGCAGCGATCCTGACATCGGCACGGCGAGTGCTCGTGACCGGTCTGCCCAACGCTACCCTCGAGGCGATCACGGCCGCCTGCGATCTCGCCGAAACGCTCGGCGCAGCGGTCGATGCCGGTCTGCCGGAATCGGCCCGAGCCGCCGGGCCCACGATCGCGCGGGCCGGCGAGGTGACGGCTGTCTTCGAAGAGCTTCGCGACCGGGCCGACCTCGTCATCTTCTGGTGCTGCGATCCATTCGAGTCGCACCCGCGGTTCATCGAACGGTTCGTCACGCCGCCGCTGGCCGACGGCCGCCAACGACGGACGATCGCGATCGGCTCTGAACGTGTCATGCCCGACGCAGTCACGCATCGCCACCTGCCGCTCACCCGCGACCTCGCCGTGGAAGCGGCCCGCTGGCTGCAGATGCGGATCGCCGGTCGGCACACGACGCTCATCGACACGCCGCTGTCGGCCACCTGTGTCACGGTCGAGGAGGCGATTCAATCAGCCGACTGCGTGGCGATCATCACGGGCGATGCCGACGATTCCGTGGGGCTGGAGGCGTGGAGCATCGTTCATCTGGTTCGCACGATCGCGCATGAAAAACAAGCCTTTCAGATTCCGCTCGGCGCGGGCCTCGCGGCCGGCGGCGCGAACGGCGCCGGCGCCGCGGCGGCATGCACATGGCGGTATGGTGCGGCCGGCGCGATCGCCCGCGCCGACCGGATGGGCAGCCTGTTTCTGCCGGGGGAGTCGGATGCCCGTCGCTTGATCAGCCGCGGCGAGGTGGATGCCGTCGTGGCCCTCGGGCGGCTGAGCCAGTCGCTCGAGCAGGCGATCGCCGACCGTGGCGATGCGGTCTCGCTGGTGCGGATCAGCGATGCCGCGGAGATGAGGCAACGATCGGCCGGTCGCACGATCCTGCTCGGCTGCTCGAGCCTGACGATCGCCACCACCGGCACGATGCTCCGCGAGGATGGCCGCCGTGTCGTGCTGGTTCCTCCCACGCAGGCGACGCTGCCACAGATGCGGGAACTGCTCGTCGATCTCACGAGTGCCGTGCGGCGGTCGCTCGCCCTGCCCGCAGCTGGAGGCCTGCCATGAACAGGACCGTCCACACCGCCAGCCAGAGCGGGAGCCCGACTCCCGACTCGCATCGCTTCGTCATCGCCGGTGGCACGATCCACGATCCTCTGCATGGGCGTGATGGCGTCGTGGACGACATCTGGGTGGAAAACGGCCGGATCGTCGCCAGGCCCGCCGATCCAAAGGCCTTCACCCGGATCGATGCCAGTGGCCGGGTCGTGATGCCCGGCGGCGTCGACCTGCACAGCCACGTGGCCGGTCCAAAGGTGAATGCCGGGAGACGCATCGCTCCGCAGCTCGCCCGTCGCACCCCCGCTGCCGTGCCCACGATCCATTCGACCGGCGCACTCTATGCCGCGCTGGGCTACACGACCGTGTTTGATGCGGCGATCGCCACGGCTGCCGCCGGCGTGGCCCACATGGAACTCGCCGACCTCCCCATTCTCGACAAAGGTATCTACCTGCTCGCGGCCGACGACGCTGATGTGCTGGCGGCACTCGACGGCGCCCATAACGCAGAGGGCGACCGCGAACTGCAGCGACTCATCGCAGCTGCTATGCAGACTGGCAAGGGCTGGGCGGTGAAGGTGGCCAATCCGGGTGGACCGGCATTCTGGAAACATGGCCGCCGCGGCGACCATCGCGATCTCGACACGCTGCTGCCGGGCATGTCGCTCACCGCACGAGTGCTGCTCGAACGACTGGCCCGGGCGGTGCAGGCGATTCGGCTGCCGCATCCGCTCCACGTCCACACCGCCAACCTCGGCCTGCCGGGCAACTGGCGGACGCTGTTGGAGACGATGCACACGTTCGACGGCATTCCGGCACATCTCGCGCACGTGCAGTTCCACAGCTACTCAGGTGGCGATCTCGATGCCGACACGTTCGGCTCGGGCGTGGCACCTCTCGTCGAGTGGTTCAATGCGCATCCGGAACTCACGCTCGACGTCGGCCAGGTACTCTTCGGCGAAACGGTGGCGATGACGGGCGACTCCGCTGCCGCCGAGCATCTGGCCCATGCCACCGGCGTGCCGTGGATGTCGCACGACCTGCATCTCGAGGGGGGCTGCGGCGTGCTGCCGATCAGCTACCGTGAGAAGAGCATGGTGCATGCCTGGCAGTGGGCGATCGGGCTGGAGTGGTTTCTCACAGCCGCCGACCCGTGGCGACTGGTGCTTTCCACCGACCATCCCAACGGTGCCCACTTCACTGCCTATCCGCACCTCATGCGGCTCTTGGGCGACGCGGCCTTCCGTTGTGAGGCCTTCGAACGCATTCATCCGGCCGTCAGGAAGCGGAGCCCGCTGGCGGGGATCTCCCGCGAATACACGCTGCAGGAACTCTGCATCATCACGCGGGCAGCCCCGGCGAGGATCGCCGGGCTCACGGCCAAGGGGCATCTGGGCGTCGGCGGCGACGCCGACATCACCGTCTACCGTCCAGACGCCGATCTCTCGCGGATGTTCGCCATGCCCGCGCAGGTCTTCAAGGCGGGCATTCTCGTCGCGGAAGACGGCGAACTGCGATCACTCCCGACTGGCCGCGTTCTCGCCGCCCCGATCGGATAGTGGCTCGGATAGTGGCTTGGCTAGCACTTGGCCCGCGTCGAGCAGCGATTCACGCAGCCGCGGATACGGAACGTCCTGCACGGGCATGTTCTCCTCGATCGCCACGACGGCAGCCGTGGCGGCCGATTGGGCAGCGACCATAAACGTGAACTCGATCCGGTAGGCACCATAGGCGACGTAACTCGACGACGGGCAGGTCGGCGTGAGCAGGTTGGTACATTCGGCAGGCCTCGGCACGAGACAGCGATAGGGGATGCCGCAGGGAATCCAGTCAGCGTCCCGCGACGATTCGAACACCGCCCCCTCGTTCCATACCTGGCCGTTTTTCACGATCCGCCGCGCATGGTGCAGGTCGGGTGGCCACCAGATGAGGCCCACGGGGTCTTCCACGGGCTGGGGATCGGCCCGGCGCAGATGGGCCTCGGTCAGCACGAAGTCGCCCACCATCCGACGGCCGTTCCGCACATAGAAGCAGCGCGGCCACCCACCGTTGTCGGTGAACTCGTCCCGACACAAACCCCACGCCGCCCACTCGGATCGGACTGTTTCGTCGACGGCCGGATCGTGCGCCATGAACCAGTAGAGACCTTGGATGAATTCCCGGCTGGTACGGAGGAGCCGCTCTCGTTCGGCGTAGCCTGCCTGCGGATAGCCGTGGTTCCATCCAGTCAGGTTGCCGGCCAGATGATGCCACGAACCGGGGTCTGTCTTGCCGTTGGGAATCCCGGCACCGGGCGGCGAGATCCTGCCGCCTGCCGCGAGGTAGCGTCGCTGGAGTTCGTAGTGGGCGGGATCGTACCCGGCTGGCTTCTCGATCTCGAGACGATTGACGGGATTCTTCGTCAGGCAGAGACGGAAGCAGTAGCCCTGAATGCTGTCGTCGCCCTCGCCCTGGCTGCCGAGCGGAGTGTCCTGCACGCCAACGATGAGTCCCGACCCTGGGTCACCGGGAATCGTGTAGGGATCGACCGGTCTGTCGAACTGTCCGTGCGTGGTGTCGGTGCGAATGCCGTTCTTCGTTTCGCCATACTTCGCATTCCCTTCGCGGCCCACGGCGGTGCCGATGCCCGCGCCGGCAAGAAGGTCCCCCTCGTAGGTGGCGTCGAGAAACATCTCCGCGTGGATATCGATGCCGTTGTCGCAGTGAATCGCGCTGATTCGCGGCCCGTTCTTGGTCACGCCATGCTGTTCGGCGAGCCGGTGCCCACGGAGCACCTCAACACCGGCCTCCCGCACCCAGTCGTTGAAGACCTGCTCCGCAACGTGGGGCTCGAACCGCCACAGTCCTGTGTTCTTGCCGCCACTGCGGAGCATCTCCTCGAACGTGTCGCGGCGGCCATAGCGATCGCTGATGCGGCGATAGACTTCCAAGGCCAAACCGCCCACGGCCGGGCTGTTCTGGAACCCCTTATGGTTGTCGATGTCGGTGCCGCCGAGCCCTTCGACACTCATGCCGCCGAGGTGCTGGCCAGCCTCCACGAGCACGACCCGCTTCCCCATCGTCGCCACCTGCACGGCGGCGATGACGCCAGCACTCGTCCCGCCGTAGATGCAAACGTCGGTCTCCACCACGGCGGCCTGGGTCACGCCGCTGGAGAACACTCCGAGCAGCAGATGCACGACGATGCAAAGATGTCGAATCCGTGTCATGGTCGAGGAATCGCGCCGAGTGGAAACCCTCCATCGATCGCACCTATTTGAAATCATCCGTGCTCGCCGCCTGGCTCGGCCCGGCGCGTGGCAAAAGGGTGTTCAGCGTAACGAATCCGCTCTCTGACCGTGTTCGGTCGCGGCCATCATCGCCGCGACCATCCGGTCGGTCGGAAACTCCACCGCTGCTCGTGCCTTGGCCGCGGCTCCATATCTGGCGGCCAACTCGTCATCCTCGATGATGCCCAGCGCCCGTCGTGGAAACTCGCTCTCCGGCTCGGCCGGCACGATCCGGCCCGTCTCGCCATCGACGATCAGCTGCCTTGCCGAGTCGCTCGCCACCGCCACCGCGGGAATGCCCAGCGCCATCCCGTCGAGAATCGCGCCGCCGCAGGCAACACCGCCAGACTGCCAGACGAGCCGCACCTCCCGGAGCAGGTCGGGCAGGCAGTCGAGATGCGGGAAGAGATGGAGCCGTTCGGCGAGTTGCTGCACACGGGCCCGCCTCAGCACGCGGGCCCGCAGCGGCCCGGCTCCCACGAGCACATGCTCGAGCCTCCGATGCACGACGCCCAACTGGTCGATCGCCCAGAGCAGCCGCTCCAACCTCGCTTCCGGCACCAGCGGCGCCACGCAGACTGTCCAGATCTTCTCGGGGTCGAGGCCGAGGCGAGCGGCAAGCTCGGCCCGCGAAAGCCCCTCGGCCGGTGCCGGATCGGCCGCCGGCGGGATCGTGTCGATCTTCACGGGCGACACGCCCAGTCGTTCGCATCCAGCTGCTACGGCCGGCGATGAGGCGATCACCCGATCGGCCTGGCCAAGCGCCAGGCCCGTGATGGTGCCACTCGGCCGCATGGCCAGATGGCTGATGAACCGGACCGTGGGCATCAACAGCTTGATCGCGGTAGCCAATCGGACCTGCGAGCGGCCCCAGGCGAGGACCACATCGGATGATCCAAGGTCGAGTCTGCGAGCCAGCTGAACCAGCCGCACGGCCGCCGCGGCATCGACGACGGGCCGTGTCGAGAGCTGGTGCACGGTGATGCCAATGTGCGTCAGTCGCGTCGCGACGGCACCGCCCCCGGTGGTCACCGCGACATGCACATCCCAGCCCGCGGCTTGAAATGCCTCGGCGACCAGTTCGATCTGCCGGCCGCTGCCGACGGGATCGAGTCCTCGCGACACCATCAGAATCGAGCGGAAGCGATGGGCTGACATGGCGGACAAGGACAACGGTTCTGGTGTGGGCGCTGGGGTGATGGACGGATCGGGCAAAGCCGACAGAGACGAGACCATACCCGACATCGAACGCCCCGCGGAACTCGAATCCGAAAGACTCCGTTCGACGGCGGTTTTCCCAGGGATAGA
>JBIIOL010000149.1:0-7338 GCA_044336965.1 Pirellulales bacterium
GCTCCACGTGCCCGACGGCGACGATCCGGCCGTGACGATCGGCGGCAGCCACGATCTGCTCAGCCTCGCGGCGATCAGCCGCGATCGGCTTCTCGATCAGGAGATCGAGCCCCTGCGAGAGCAGCGGGAGCGACACCTCCGCATGGAGACAGGTGGGAGCCGCCACGACGACCGCATCGGCCAGGCCGACGAGTTCCCGCGGTTCGGCGAGCGGCTGGCAGCCATGGGCCTCGGCGACCCGTTGCCGCGACGCGGGGACGGGATCGACCACGGCCACAAGTTCGGCGTCGGGCCGCGCGGCGAGCAGCCGGGCATGAATTGTTCCCAAGTGTCCGCACCCGATCACCGCAACCTTCGTACGCGTCATGCCGCTCTCCTCCGTTCTCGGGCGCGTCCGTGCCGCCCTTCCTGTTGTCTGGCCAGAAAATCGAGCAGTTGTGTGACGTCCGGAAGCAGCATCCCCTGCGACCTCAGGATTTCCCTCGCGGGCTCCAGCCCCACCTTCGCGCGATAGAGCAGCCGATGCGCCTCGGCCACCGCCTCGATCGCTTCTGGCGCAAAGCCTCCTCGCTTGAGCGCCACCACGTTGATGCACCGCGGCCGGGCCGGCAGCCCCTCGCAGAGCATGAACGGGGGTACGTCGTGAAGCACGCGCGAGAGGCCGGCGACGAAAGACCAGCCGCCAACGGTGGCCCAGTGGTGCACGGCGACCGCTCCCGAGAGCGATGCCCGGGAGTGCACACGGACATGCCCGCCGAGCAGCGTGCCATTGGCCAGAATGCACTGGTCGCCGATGCGGCAGTCGTGGGCCACGTGGCAGCAGGCCATCAGGAAGTTGCCGCTGCCGATCGACGTCACGCCATCTTCCTTTTCCGTGGCGCGATTGATCGTGACACCTTCCCGGATGATGTTGCCATCGCCGATCTCGACCCGCGTCCGCGTGCCGCGGTAGCTCAGGTCCTGCGGCTCACCGCCGATCACGGCGTTTGGGAAGAGATGGTTCTGCTCACCGATCCGCACGTCGCCCATGATGGTGACATGGTTCTCGAGCACTGTTCCCCGGCCGATCACGGCCCCGGCCGAAACCCAGCAGAAGGGACCGACCGTGACATCCTCTCCAAGCTGCGCGCCGGGTTCGACCACGGCCGACGGATGCACTGAGGCCGGCAGCCCCTGCACCGCGGCCCCGACGGACGGCGCGTCGCCCCGCATCGGTACAGTTGCCTGAAAATCGTCCATGCCGTGGTGTCTCAACGATGCGGGCAGTGCCGGGATCAGGTCGGCTGCAGGTGGGCTGCGACCAGACGGGCCGCGAGGGCTCCGTTGAGCCGGTGACCGCTGCGGCAGGCACGAATGTGAGCGTGAATCGGACGGCCGGCGAGCGACAGGTCGCCAACCAGATCGAGCACCTTGTGCCGCACGCATTCGTCGGGCCAACGGAGGGTGTTGCCAATCGGGCCATCGGGCCCGAAGATCAGCAGGTCATCGGTTGTGGCCGCCAGACCACGGCCCTGCGACCGGAGCCTTTCGGCATCCTCTGCCGGAAGGAACGTCCTCGCGGCCGCGAGATCAGCGCGATACACCTCCGGCGTCACCCGCAGCGAGAGCACCTGCCTGCCGATCGGACCAGTGCCGTAATCGAGCTCGTAGTCGACCGAGAGACCGTCAAACCTGGGGGGCGAAGCCTCGATCCACGACGTGTCGTCGCCGACACGCACCACCGAATCGAGGACGATCGGATCGACGACGGCCCCCAGATCCTCGACCCCTGCGGCATCGATCGCCTCGACGAAAGCCCGGGAAGAGCCGTCGAGGCCCGGCATCTCCTCAGCATGAACCCGCACGACACAGCAGTCGACGTCGAGGCCGGCAAGCGCACTCAGGACGTGCTCCACCATCTCCACGCGGGTGCCACCCGCACAGAGATTCGTGCGGCTCGATGCCTCCACGCGACAGTCCACACTGACGGGAATCGCCACCGGCTCGGACAGATCCGCCCGCACGAACACCACACCTGCACCGGCGGCCGCCGGCCCGAAATCGACACGATTCTCCCGCCCGCTCCAGTAGCCGACACCGGCGACGGACACCGGCTTCCGGAGCGTGCGTTGCGACCGCAGTCGTGAGGTATGGTGCATGAAAATCCCGCTGACGTCCGACCCGCAGCGACTCCGTGACGAAAAGAGCCCACCCCGAACAGATCGTCAACGCCGCGGCGGCACCATCGCACCGGGACGACCCGTCTGATCGGCCACAGCAGCCCCGTTGAGCATCTTCAGAATGTCCGGCGTAATGTCGTTGCCGGCCTCGTAAAACACGATCGGCTTGGTGATGCCCCTCAAGATCTGGTTACGATCGGCACCGTCCACCGGATCGCCGTCAAACCGGAACACCACGGCGATGCCGTGCTCCCGAGCGAACTGCGCGACGGCCTTCTCCACCTCGGTGTAGACCTGCAGATAGACCTTGGCCTCGCGGTCCATGAAGTCCTTCTTCTGGAGTTGTGCGTTGACATTGAAGTCGCCCTGGCCCTTGGCGATCTCGCCCTCGAGCTTCTTGTATTCAGGCGTCCCGACGTTGAAGCCCTTGAGCTGCTCCATCAGTCCGTTGATGCGGTCACGATCTCCCTTGAGCGCATTCTCGGCAGCCATGACCTCGTCCTTCATCTTGTCCATGGCGGCCTTGAACCGGACATGGTTCTTGAAGATGTAGCCGACGTCGATCACCGCGACGTGCGATGACGGCGACGCGGGACGCACCTGCTGTGGCTGGCCCTGCGGAATGGCCACAGGAGCCTGGGCGAAGGCTTGGATATGCGTCAGAGCCACGACGGCCGCACACACGATACTGGCGATTTGCCTGTTCACGGAATGCACTCCTTGCTGGTTGTTTTTCACGCGCGACCCACGGTGCCGACCGATCGCCGCCAAAACGATGCTTGGGCAGCCTAGGTCCGAGGGCGGGGGGATGATGGCAACCGGGGCTCGTTGGCTCAAGGCCAGATTTCGGCGGAAATTCCCCGAAAAGCCTGCCGTCTTTACGACGGGCTCGGCCCCTCTTGGCAATGCGATTACCGTGAGCCTGCCTATTTCGGCGGATCGAGCGTGATTTGGAGCGTGACCTCGGCGCCGTCCCGCATCACCACCACAGGCACCGTCTCGCCCCCCTTGTGCTTTCGCAGGGCGCTGTCGAAATCCTCGAGCCCCGTGACCGCGCTCTCGCCCAGCCGCACGATCACATCGCCCCCCTTGAGTCCGCCCTTCGCAGCCGGCGAATCCTTCGTGGCGCCGGTGATCGCGTAGCCCTTCCCCGGCTTGCCGAAGTCGGGAATGCTGCCGAAGTAGGGCCGATCGCCACCCCCACGGGCAAACTCCTTTGATGCCACCTCGATGTAGGACGGCCGCTCAGGCGCGGCGGCGAGGTCGCGGACGATGTCGGCCACGAGCCGCGTGATCCGCACCATGCCGTCATAGTTGATCTTGTCGGCGGTGTCGGTGGGGCGGTGATAGTCGGTATGCGAACCGGTAAACAGATGCAGCACGGGGATCTTCCGGGCGTAGAAGCTCGAATGGTCGCTTGGCCCGAAGCCCCCAGGCTCCTTGGCCGCCTCGAATCCGCGGGCAGCCACGAACCGGTCCACGAGCGCATCGAGCCCGGTACCGGTGCCGGTGCCATGCACCACGATCTTGTTGCCGTCGAGCCGTCCCACCATGTCGAGGTTGACCATCGCGGCGGTGTCGGCGAGCGGCACTGCCGCGTTCGCCGTGTAGTGGGCGCTGCCGAGCAGGCCACGCTCCTCGCCGGAGAAGGCCACGAACAGGATCGTCCGCGGAAACGGCCCCTCCTGTTTGAGCAGCCTCGCCACCTCGACGAGCAGCGCCGTGCCGCTCGCGTTGTCGTCGGCACCGTGGTGCACGGTATGCTCGCCCGGCGCCGCGGAATTGGCGCCGCCATAGCCGAGGTGGTCGTAGTGTGCACCGAGCACCACCGTTTCAGAAGTCCGCTTCCCTTCGGCCTCCGCGCCGCCCTGCGCCCACCCGATGCCTGGCAGGATCGCCACCACGTTTCTGCCCTCGGTCTCGGTTCGTTCGATCGCCGTCTGGCCACGGATCCGCCAGCCGGCGAGAGGGCTGCTTTCGGGCTTGAGAGAGTCGTCGATCGACTTTTGGATAGTGTCGAGATTCCTGCCGAGCGACGCCTTTACGACGTCGTCGACCAACGACCGGCGGACGTGAAGGATCGGCATCCTGCGGTTTTCGGAGCCGTCGCCGGCGCGGGTGAAGGCCATCAGCGTGTCGCCGTCGGCGTCGGCGTCGTTGCAGAAGATGATGCCGCCTGCCTCGTGCTCCGACGCATTGGCGACCTTGCGGGCCAGCGCTGCATACTGCGACGCCTGGTTGCCGTCGAACACGCTGTGCGGGTTGTCCTTCTGCGGTTCCTGACGCAGCAGCACAACGCCGTTCCCCTTGGCAGAGGCCCCGCCCCCGGCGGCCGCGAGCGACGCATAGTCGTCATAGTTCTCCGCGGGAGCCGTGATGCCGTACCCGGCGAAGACCAGCGGCAGATCGAACGGCCCGGAACCACCGGCGGCCAGCGGCGTGAAGTCCTTGCCGAGGCTCAGCGGGATCGTCTTCGCGACGCCGTCAGCCCCGGGCGGCCCCACGAGTTCGGCCGTATTGGCCACGGCCGGGCCGAGCTTCGCGTCGAGCGTCATGACAAACTTCTGGAACGGCATCGTGGCCGACGGCCCGCTGGCAGCGCGGGCGGGATCCTCGCCGGAGCCCACCCCCACGACCGTATCGAGGCCGATGCCGTTGAACTGTTCGGCTACCCAGTCGGCCGCTTGGTCGATCCCCTTCGTGCCTGGCCCACGCCCCTCCCGTTCGGGAGCGGCCAGCCACTCGACCGCATGCCTGAGCCGATCGCGGATGGCGGCGTCGTCTGCCGATTCCGCCAGGGCCGGCGTGACCGCCCCCGACACATGGAACGCCACGGGAAGCAACAGGGCTACGACCCCGACGCGGAACGGCATGGGCATGATGCTCGGCATGGGTGTGATCCTTCTACACGTACGTGAGGAAATCGTGAGCCGCCGCCACCGGGACGCGGCAGGCTCCGGAGTCATTTTAGCCATCTCCCGTGACATGCGGCGGAATGGGTAGGATTGGGGGCGTTGAATCATTCCCCCATGGAACTCGTCCGTGCCTTCCCTCTTCGTGATTCAGGGCCGCAATCGGGGCTCCCGCTACGACCTCACGAACCACGAGGGGGCGATGTGCATCGGGCGGGAGGCGGGCAACTTCGTCCAGCTCGATGACAACGAGGTGTCCCGGCGGCATGCCGAGATTCGCCGGATCGGCGAGACGTTCGTCGTTGGCGACCTGAAAAGCTCCAACGGAACCTGGCTCAACAGCCGCAAGATCGAGCGGGCGGAACTCTCCAGCGGCGACCAGATCCAGGTGGGCCGCACGATCCTCGTCTATGCCCGGGACGGTGTCGACGTGCCCGCGGCGGTCCTGGTCGACATCGTGCCGGGATCGAATGCGGCCGACGGTTCGCGGATCGTGCGGACGGCCCGCGAGGCCGACGTCGGTGAAATCCCCACTCCCGACGACACGCAGAATCGGTGGCTGGCGAGGGCCCGCAGCAACCTGCAGGTCATGTATCGCACGGCGCTCGCGGTCAGTCACACGCTCGACATCGACGAACTCCTCGGCCGCATCCTGCAACTCGTCTTCGAGTGGGTCGAAGCGGATCGTGGCTGCATCATGCTGCTCGACCCCGAGTCGAAGCAGCTTCGCACGAAGGCCCGGCGCGACCGACGCGTCGGCGAAACGACGTCGATGGCCATCAGCCGCACGATCCTCGACTACGTGCTGGACCGCGGCGAGGGCGTGATCACCAGCGACGCCCAGGACGACGACCGCTTCAGCGGTGGCAACAGCGTGGTGCGAACCGGCGTGCGTGAGGCGATCTGCGTGCCGATGCAGGGCCGCTACGGCACGGTGGGCGTGATCTACGTCGACACCACCGTGCCGCTGGGCGACGCGATCGAGCGGGGTCAGCGTCAGTTCACCGACGAGCACCTCAAGCTTCTGATCGCCATCGGCCACCAGGCCGCGCTGGCGGTCGAGGACACGACCTACTACTCCGCGATGGTGCAGTCCGAGCGGCTTGCCGCCGTCGGACAGACAATCGCCACACTCTCGCACCACATCAAGAACATTCTGCAGGGCATCCGAGGCGGCAGCTACCTGGTCGACATGGGTCTGGAAAACGAAGACCTCGCCGTCGTCCACAAGGGCTGGGACATCGTCAATCGCAACCAGAACAAGATCTCCTCGCTGGTGATGGACATGCTGTCTTTCAGCAAGGAGCGAGAGCCCGACCCGGTGCCGTCGGACCTCGTGGCGCTGGTCACCGACATCGTGGAAACCGTCCAGCAGCGGGCCGACGAAATCGGCGCCTCGATCGAGTGGACGCCTCCCGTCGACATGCCACGACTGCTGTTCGACCCGGAGGCGTTGTCACGGGCCATTCTCAACGTGGTCACCAACGCGCTCGACGCGGTCGAGGACCGCAGCGACGCGACGGTGTCGATCCGCGTCGAATGCGACACGGGGGCCGAACGCGTCCGTGTCACCGTTGGCGACAACGGCGAGGGCATGCCGCCGGAAACACTCGCCGAAATCTTCAACCTCTTCGTGTCGACCAAGGGCTCCCGCGGCACCGGTCTGGGCCTGACCGTCAGCCGCAAAATCCTGCGTGAACACGGCGGCGACATCCGTGTCACCAGCCGGCCCGGCGAGGGGAGCACGTTCGTGCTGGAATTTCCGCTGCAAAGCATCACTGAAGAACATCGTGGCTCCGCCCCCGACAGCCCCGGCAGCGCACCATGACCGCACCGCCCGCCACAGCCGAGGCGGCCGTCCAACCGGACCCGAACACTCCCCTGTCCGGCCGGCGTCGGCTGCCAATCTCGGCAGTGATCATCACCCGCGATGCCGCTGCGAAGATTCCCGCGGTGCTCGGCGCCCTCGAGATGTGCGACGAGCGACTCGTGCTCGACTCCGGCTCGACCGACGACACCGTGGCACTAGCCCGCGCGGCCGGCGCCCGCGTCGAACACCAGTCCTTCCTCGGCTACGGTCCGCAGAAGCGACGGGCCGTTGAACTGGCCAAGTACGACTGGATTCTTTCGCTGGATGCCGACGAGGTGCTCGACGGTGACGCACAGGGATCCCTGGCGCGACTGGATCTGTCCGACCCAGCCGCCTGCTGGGCGATCCGCCGGCGGACCTTCGTGGGCCGGCGCGAGATCCGCCATGGAGCATGGCG
>JBIIOL010000150.1:0-7322 GCA_044336965.1 Pirellulales bacterium
CGGCGCTGGCAACGGCTGTGCGGAGCCGGCCTGTGGTGCTGGCAACGGTTGCGCTGAGCCTGCCTGCGGAGCCGGCAACGGCTGTGCTGAGCCGGCCTGCGACGCTGGTGCTGGCTGCTGCGAGCCGAGCTGCGGTGCTGCGAAGGGTTGCTGCAAGAAGAAGCACCGGATCGTCGACCTGCTGAAGGCTATCCACCAGGCGAAGAAGAGCCGTTGCCACAAGTCGAGCTGCTGCGAGCCCGACTGCAGTGCTGGCTGCTGCGAGCCCGGCTGCGGTGCCGAGCCTGCCTGCGGTGCGGCTGCCTGCAGTGCCTGCGAGTCGTCGTCGGTTGCCCCGGCCCCCACGCCCGATGCGTCTGCCAAGAAGCAGACCAGCGGCAAGGTGGTGGCGGTGAGCCGCACGGTCTCTGCCAAGTGATGATCGGTCGATAGGTCGAACGGAGATCTGTTGCCCGACTTCGGCCAGTGAGCTCCGCCCGGGACCAAAAGTCCCGGGCGGAGTTTTTTTATGCGCGGCCTACAGCACGTCGGCCGAGAGCCCCTGGCGGGCGACCCGGCCGGCGGCGAGTTCCACCACTCGCGATGCGGCCCGCCGGGCGAAGCCGTGGTCGTGCGTGACCACCACCATCGTCTGTCCGGCCCGGGCCAGCTCGACGATCACCTCCATCACATCCGCCGTCATCTCCGGGTCGAGCGCGCTGGTCGGCTCGTCGAAGAGCATCACGCGGGGACGCATCGCCAGCGCCCGTGCGATCGCCACCCGCTGCTGCTGACCGCCCGAGAGCGTGGCCGGCTTGGCGTCGGCGAAGGAGCGGAGGCCGACCCGGTCGAGCAGCTCGAGACCGCGGGCACGGGCTTCGCTCGCGGGCAGCCCGAGCACCACCCGGGGCGCCAGGGCAACATTGTCTACTGTCGACAAATGAGCGAACAGGTTGAACTGCTGAAAGACCATCCCCACGTCGCGACGCAGTCGCTCCAACTGTGCCGGGGCATGCGGCCCCGCCTCCAGCCGATGGCCCGCGATTGTAATCTGCCCAGAGTCGAACGACTCCAGCCCGTTCAGGCATCGCAAGAGCGTGCTCTTGCCGCTGCCGGACGGGCCCACGAGCGCGGTCACGGTGCCCTCATCCCCAGCGAGACTCACGTCGTCGAGCACGCGGATTTGCGCCCGCGACTTCGTCAGCGATGACACGGTGAACATGATGCGTTCAGCCCTCCGTTGTGCCGCCGGCGCCCGGCCGTTCGAGCCGCCGTTCGAACCAGCGGGAGAGCAGTGCCAGCGGCCAGCTCATGCAAAGATAGAGGAGCGCCGTGACGACGGCGAGTTCCACGATCCGGCCGGTGGAGAGCGCCAGCACACTGTATCGCTTGGTGAGCTCGATCACGGTGATCGCCGAGCAGACGCTCGTGTCCTTGAAGAGGGCGATGAAGTCGCTGGTCACCGGCGGCATCACGATCCGCACCGCCTGCGGCACCAAGACATGCCGCAGGGCCTGCCACTTCGAGAGCCCCAGCGACAGGCTCGCCTCGAACTGCCCCAGTGGCACTGCCTTGAGTCCGGCCCGGTAGATCTCCGACTCGTAGGCCGAATAGTTGAGCGCCAGGCCGATGATCGCCGCCACCAGCGCCGGCAGGGCGAGGCCGATCTTCGGGAGCAGGAAGAAGATGGCGTAGAGCTGGAGCATCAGGGGCGTGCCGCGGAGCACTTCCACGTAGCCGATCAGGAGTGGTCGCAGCCACGCCGGCCCATGCATCCGGCCCACGGCCACGGCCAGTCCGATGCAGACCGCCAGCGGAAACGCGAGGCATGACAGCAGCACGGTCATCCCAGCTGACTTCAGCAGGAGCGGCAGGGTGTCTCGGGCAAGTTCGCCGAGTGTCTTTCGACGGGCCACCGGTATTTCGGCAGCGTCGCGGAGCATGAGCATCTGCTGCCGGCCCGCGAGATCCCAACGGTCATAGAGCGACTTGAGCCGGCCGTCCGTGATGAGCCGCCCGATCGCCACATCGATCGCCGCTGACAGCTTCGGCGTGTCGCCGGCCGTGAGGATCGTGTAGAAGCCGCCGGCGAAGGGCCGATCCACCGTCCGCAGCCGGCTGAAGCGGTCGGCGTAGAAGTTGAAGATGCAGTCATCCATGACGGCGGCATCGAGCACACCCGTCGACAACTGCTCCAAAGAATCGATCGTGCCGTCGTAGCCGATCACATCGATCTCGAGATCGGCCCGCGATCGCATGACGCTCTCGGCGGCCGAGCCGGTGAGTACGCCCACCCGCCAGCGGCCCTCGGGCCCCGGTGCAGCGAGCTTGTCGAACGAACTGATTGGACCATCACTGCGGGCGAGCAACTGAAGGCTGTAGGCGAAATAGGGCCGCGAACAGTGGAAGTCGCGTCGCCGTTCCGGCGTCAGTTCGATGCCGTTGATCACACAATCGGCGGTGCGGCCGAGCAGCAACGGCAGCCGGTCCCACTGCCCCTGCTGAAACCGTGGCTTCACTCCCAGCTCTTCGGCGATGAGTGCCGCCAGTTCGACCTCGAAGCCGGTGAGCCGCTGCGGATCGGCGGGGTCGGGAAAGACATGGGGCCCGCCCCCTTCCTGATCGGCCGCCCAGATCAGCTGCGCTCGGCCCACCACCTCGTCGAGTTCCGCGGCGACGGTTGCCGTCGTTTGCATGTCGGCGGCCACACTGCCAGACACCACGCTGCCGATGACAAGGATGGCCCGCAGCAGTCGCTTCATCGCGATTCTCCGCGAAGTCGGCCGAGGCCGCTGCCTGACTCGGCCAGTCGGCCTGCGAGTCCGGCGTGGTCGCGACTCAGGCGGTCACCCTGCTCGATGAATTGTGCCGTCACACCAGCAGCCGCTGCAAAGTCCGCGAGCAGCGGATCGGCGAGATGGGCTTCCGGCAGACGATTGACGAGCGTTTGGATGTCGCGGTCGAGCCCGACGCGGATACGCGCAAACGCGAGCCACCGCAGCAGGAATCCCCACAGGATCACCCAGACGAGCGCCTCCTGCAGGAAGCCGCCGCCGTCCACGACGCGGCCCTGCCAGAGATGGCCGACGAAGAAATTCCAACCTGCCCGCACGAGCACCGCCACGAGCAGCCCCGAAAAGAGCGCCTCGCACACCCAGCGAAACACCGGCCCGTCCATCCGTCCGCGCCGATCGGCGACGAGCCGATCGATGCCGGAGGAGAGCCAGGCCGCGGTTCGCTCCAGAAGGCTGCCCACGGTCGCAGCGACGTGAGACTCGTCGAGCCGGGCACGGCCCACCAGCGGTTCGGCCAGTCTCGCCCGCGCCGAGAGCCCGCAGAGGACGCTCCGCGACTGCTCGACTTCAGCCGCGGAGAGCCCCAACTCCTCGACTGCCTGCCAGCCTCCCTGCCCTGCGGGAATCATGTCGGCCGGCTGTCCGGAAAGCAGCCGGCCTATCAGCCCGCTGCCGGCAGCCCGCATCCTTGGCCAGAAAGCGATGATCGATTGCACCATGTGGAGAAACGTGGCGAACGGACCGCCGTGCCAACGTTCGACAATTTCACCGGCGAGGATGCGTTGCCAGGCCGCGCGACTCGCCCGCAGCCGCGAGCCGACCGACCGCGCGAGAATCACCTCCAGCCTCGCTCGCTCACTTGCCACGCCGGCTGCGAGTTGTGCCACCGGCTCGCGCAGCGGCGCGAGGCTTTCCTGCGACTGCCGGAGAAACCAGCCGGCGAGATCGAGGCTGCCGGTGCGGCGGACGCGGCGGGCAGCCCGCCCCACCAACTCCGCATCGATCGCCTCCACCAGTTCGCGAAAGCCCGCATCGGGTTCGAGGCCAGCGGCCGTCCGCGTCGCCGCCTCCACCGCATCGAGCCGGAAGATCCGAGGCACGACGAAACCCTGCGACTCCAGTTCGCGCCGCCAGTCGTCCCGGATGTCGGGATCCCGCGAGGCATGGGTCTGCACGAAGAGCAGCGGCCGGCCAGGCGCGAACGCGGCCACCTCGCGGGCGACGACCCACGAACGGTATTTCTGGGCGGTCGACACGAGCAGGAGCACATCGCAGGCAGGGAGCACCGCCTCGAGAAGATCGCGGTTGTGATTGGCGTCGCTGGGGCGGGCGTGACTGTGGGTCACAGGCGTGCCACTATGCCGCGGAGCCTCTGCCTGCGTGTCGGGGTCGGGGCAGTCGACGAGCACGATATTGGCGACCGCAGCCGCATCGCTGCGGACAACGCGGGCGTTCATCGCGTCGACCGGCAGCCAGGAGAGATCGACGTCGCGGGCCGCAACCACCACAGGATTGATCGTGGTCGGCCGCGCGATGTCGCCCGCGGGGCTCAGATCGCAACCAGCCAATGCATTGACGAGCGTGCTCTTCCCGGTACCGGTGCCGCCGACCACACCGACCACGAGCATGCGAGAGAGTTCGCGGCGGGCACGCTCGAGACGGGACTCGATCTGTTCCCATTCGGCCCGCACCGCCCGGGCCGGTGACCACTCCGGCAGCGAGCCACTCCAGCGGCCGAGCGCCTCGACGAGTTCATCGAAGCTGGCAAAGTCGATCGGCTCGCCGCCGGCATGTTCAAGCGACTGGTCCTGTTGCTCGTTCATCGGGAACCCTCTCGTGGTGCTTCCCGGCCAAGGTCGCGGCCCATGCCCCGGCCCATGTCGCGACTGCACTCGACGAGCAATCGGCGGGCCCGCGTCACCTCGGGCGCCGCGGCCGCGTCGGCCAGGCGGTCAATCTCCTCCAGCCGGTCTCCGAGCACGACGTCGTGCAGCGTCTCCGCGAGCACGCGGCTGCGTTCCGCCGACCAGCCGGCGAACAGCGTCTCGATGAGCGGCTTGAGTCCGGCCATGGTGAGGCCCAGCGCTCCCTCGCCGGCGATCGTTGCGGCGGTGCCCACGACCACGTCGCCCACGTGGTGCACGAGCACGGAGAGTCCGCCTGCCGATGCCGCCGCAGCGGGCACCACTGCGGCGCCCGCCACGCCGAGTGCCACCGTGATTGCCGGCCGCGCCACCGCGCCCACGTTGAGCCCCGTGAGGATGAACCGCACCATGCCGGGATTGTCCTTCGCGAAGCGGTCGAGTTCGTTGCGAACGAACGTGCGGTAATCCTCCGAAACGAGCGGCAATTTCGCATGGCGGTGTTCGAGGTCGGCATACCAGGCCGCGCGGTCCCCATCCACGAGCCGGCCCCCGAGTATCGCGGCGAGCCGTGGATTGCGCCGGCAGGCATCGTCGAGCCGTTCGACGAAGTCGCCGAGTGCGGTCTTCAGTGCTCCCAGTTCGACCGTCGAAAAATCCTCGCGGCGTTCCGCCTCGCTGCGGACCAGCCCCACCCGCCGCGCCGCCCAACTCACCCCCTTGCCCGCCACGCGGTAGACCCTGCTGACGGTAAGGTCGAGGCCCGACCGCCGCGGCTCGAGCCACTGCCAGATCTCGTTCCAGACGATTTCACGGGGAGCGATCGGCAGTTCCACCCGCACGCGGGCCTCGTCGGTCAGCAGTCGTCGGGCATCCCGCCACTCGTGTGCGCTTGTCTCGAAGGAATCGAGCCAGCGGCCGGCACCGGTCTCGGGACTGAGCACGACACGGAGGGCCCCCTCCATCGCCTGCAGTTTGATCGAATCGAAGTCGCAGTCGGCCAGCCGGACGGCGAGGTCGACCGCGGCACCGTCGGGCGTGAGTTCGGGCAGCGGGTGAAACTCGATCCGTCCCGCCTCGGCCGCGCGGAAGTCGTGGGGGACGGCGTAGACCGCCAGCGGAGCGACGCCCGTCTCCGCGGTGAACGTCGCCAGCCAACCACCGATGCGGTCGCGCTGCCGCGGCCAGTCGATCATGTTGAAGACGACGACCACGGCCTTGCCCGCGGCTGCCGCGGCGGCGAAGAAATCCCGCACGGCCGCGTCGTTGTATTTCTGCTGAGTGAGCACGGCCACGATCACGTCGCAGGCGTTCCGCACCAGTTCCGCGCGGTGCCAGTTCTCCCGCAGCGTGCCGTCGATATCGGGAGTGTCGAGGAGCACGAGCCGCGCGGGCTGGCGGCCGCTTGAGTCTTCGCGCCACACAAGCCTGTCGGCGTTGCCGCTCGCGTCGGGCCCGAGTTCGATCGCATCCTGCACGCTTTGCCATGGAGCAAGGGCGAAGCCGGGAAACAGAGCCGCCAGGTCGGTGCGGGCAGCGAGCCCCTGTGGCAGGCTCGCCACCGGATGGCGGGTCCGCGCCGCCTCCGGCACGGAGCGGCTGATCTCCGCACCCACGAGCGTGTTGGTGATGAGGCTCTTGCCGGTGTTCGTGCCGCCGCAGACAGCCGCCACAAGCACGGGCTCCCGCGACACCTGCGGCCGCAGCTTGCCGAAGAGCGAGCCAAACCACTCGTCGGCCTGCGGATCGGGGGCCCCGAGCGAGCGGGCGAGCGGCTGCAGGGCGTCGATCAGGCCGCACAGCTCTTCAACGCTGCCGGCCCACGCCGCAAACCCCGTCCGAGGGAAAGATGCCATCTCGCTACACTTTGGATGAAAAACGTCTAGAATTCCGAGGTTCGTGTTACGACCAGTGTGTCTTCCGGCGCCGTTTGCCGCAAATCCGGCCGGAAGACCGCGGGCGCCATGCCCTGCAGTTTTTCCTCGCACAGACCAGCCACGCCCATGCTCGAACGTCGTCCCGTCTTCCCCGGTGTCATCGAGATGAACTACCAGGCCGGCTGGCGGATCGGCTGCAATGTCTATCTGGTCTACGACGACCGCGACTGGGCGCTCATCGACATCGGCTACGAAGAGAGCGTGGACGAGATCGTGGAGATGATCCGGGAGATGGACTTCCCGCTGTCGCAGTGCAAGGCTCTCGTGGCCACGCACGCCGACGTGGACCACATTCAGGGCCTCGCGAAGGCGAAGGCCATCCTCAAGGCGCCAGTGCTGGCGCATCCGCTGGCGGTCGAGTCGCTGGAGACGGGCGACCGCATCAAGACCTTCGCCGAGATCGCCGCGCAGAACGTCCACCTCGACATGCCGATCGTGAAGATCGATCGCCAGGTGGGCAACGGCGAGATCATCGAGGTCGGCAACCACAGGCTCGAGGTCTGGCACACGCCGGGCCACACCGACAGCCAGCTTGCCTTTCGCATGGGCAACCTGCTGCTCTCGGGCGACAACATCTACCGCGACGGCTCGGTGGGGGCGATCGACGCCCATCACGGCAGTGACATTCCAGCCTTCATCAAGTCGCTCGAGCGGATCACGGCCAGCGACGTGGAGTGGCTCCTTCCCAGCCATGGGCCGATCTTCAAGAAAGACGACCGCCTGCTCGCGAAGACGCTCGAGCGGCTGCG
>JBIIOL010000151.1:0-7317 GCA_044336965.1 Pirellulales bacterium
CAGCCGCTGCCCGGGAATCTGCGACTTCCAGTAGTCGAGGCAGGCCTGCTCGCTCGGGGCGGCGGCGATGAGGTCGTTCCATATCGTCGTGCGACAGAGGCCCGGTGACAGCACGTTCACCCGCACGCCGTGTGGCGCGAGTTCGACCGCGGCGGCCTTCGTGAAGCCGACCATGCCGTGCTTCGCGGCATCGTAAGGGGCTGCGCCGGCCACGGCGGCGAGCGTGTGAACGCTGGCGATCTGCACGATCGCCCCGCCGGACGGCTGCTGGGCCACCATCTGACGCGCGACGAACTGCGTGAGGAAGAAAGAGCCCTTCAAGTCGACGTCGAGGACCCGGTCCCATTCCTCCTCGGTCACCTCCAGTACCGGCTTCACGTAGTTTACGCCGGCATTGTTGACGAGGCCGTCGATCCGGCCGAACCGCGCGACCGTGGCGTCGCAGAGCCGGCGGAGGTCGTCGAGCTTGGACACGTCGGTCGGCACGGCCAGTGCCGTGCCGCCGGCCGCCTCGATCTGCGCCGCCAGTGCCCCGAGCTCGGCGGCGTTGCGGGCCGCCAGCACCACCCTCGCTCCCGCGTCGGCGCAGCCCTTTGCGATCGCCGTGCCGAGGCCGCGGCTGGCGCCGGTGACGATCACGACGCGATGTGCAAGCAATCCGCTAGTGTTCATCCATGAAATTCCTTCGGGACTCCGTGCCGGAGCAGGACATGGAGTCAGGGCGTAAGATCAAACATGAAGGTGTTTTTCTCTCCCTTGCGGATCTCAACGGCCAGCGGGCTCGTGGACGGAGATCGGTAGCGTTTTGGGATCGACTTCTCACCGGTCGCAGCGGCGGCGGCACCGGCATCAGTTGTCGAATCTTCGGGAGGCGGCGGCAGGGGCCGGATGACGGCTACATAGCTGCCCGGAAGTGCGGGGAAGATCGCCCGCCCGCTGGCATCGAGGACGCCGCCGGCATCGACGCCGGTGCCGCCCTCGGAGGCCCGCAGCGTCACTTCCCCAATCGTCAGCGGCTGCCCGTTCGACGTCACGGCGACGTTCACGGTACTCCAAGGCTGGGCGGAATGTGGGGCTTTGGAGCCGCAGCCACTCGCTGCGAGCATGAGGCCCACGGCGGCACCGCACCAACGAAAACCAATGCCGCCCTTCCGCAGACCCTTCGTTCTACTCAGCATGCTGATCACCAATCACTCCCAGCCACCATCCCGTCCTCCTTGCAGCAGAGCCGGTAGAGCGTGTCGAGTTCGATGGTTTCATTGAGAAACCGCACGGAACCGTCGGCCAGCATCACATTGGTGCCACCTGGATGGAATGAGTTGAGCAGGGTGTTGTTACTACCCGTGTAAGCATCGGGATTGGTAGCGCCGCTTGCCCAATACCAGTTGGGCTGGCGGCGAACGGTCGTGATGCCCCCAGCATAGGGTACCGAACTGGCACCTGATTCGAGTGTCATCGTACCTACGGTGATGTCGGCAGCCTGAAGGTTGTACCAGCCCATCCAGCCACCGTGCCGATTGGCCGATATCTCTTTGCCATTCACCTGGCCCGACTGCTCCGCCACCATGATCGTCGCGGACGTGCCATCGGTGCAGTCCTTGAACTTGTTGGCCTGTAGGCTGAGCATGCCGCTACGGGAAAAACATCCGGCGGCACTGTTGCTGGGCACTGCGATCATGCCCGAGCGACCGAAGGGATCGGCATTGCTGGCGGTTGCCGCGCCGGCGATGCCGACGTAGTCGATGCACTGCGTTTTGTTGCTGCCACTGACGGCATAGATCTCATTTCCAATCGGGGAACTGGGATACAGCGGCGGGAACAGGCTCGACGGGCACTGATAGGCCACTATGACCACGTTGTAGAGGTTGTCTGTACCACCGGCGTTCAACTGATCACCTCGAAAATTGCTGCTTCCACCAAACGTGATCTTGCGATGTTAAAGATCCCTCCTCCATGTAGGGCAGGATGTCGGCATGCCAGTTCCAGTTGCCCAAGATTCGACTGGTAACCGGCAGGGTCGCTCCCGGTGGAAAAGCCCGCCTCGCGTCGTGATGATTGTGCAGGGCGAGCCCCTGCTGCTTGAGGTTGTTGCTGCACGACGACCGCCGGGCAGCCTCCCGGGCGGCCTGCACGGCCGGCAGGAGCAGGCCGACGAGCGTGCCGATGATGGCTATCACGACCAAAAGCTCGACAAGCGTAAAACCGGGTCGATTCCTGATCACCTGTACCATAGCCGTTGCTCTCCAGTAACAGATCGAAGACCCACCCCCAGTTGACTTGTATGATAAGTACCCACGCTCGACGGTGTCAAGGCACAGGAGCAGCTTTTTCGACCGCCACGGTCTTCGGTACCACAACCCGAATCGGACGGGATTCGATGATTGATTCGAGTACCAGCCGGCCGGCGACCATCCCCTTCAATTCGATATCAGGGAGTGTGGCGGCCCGCTCGTCCGGCTCAAACCGGCACGCATCCAAAGTCAGCTCGACCGCCACCGGATGGACAGCAGTCATCATGCCGACGAGCCGCCCGGTCGCAGTCACATCCTTCAGGGTGGCTGAGAGATTCGAGTTTCCACTGATGAAGCTGGGCCGCGTCGGTGAATCGCTCGAGCAAGCTTCAAAGGTCACTTCGCAGACCGGCAGGTTTTCCGGCACCACTTCCGGGTGCACCGCGCGGTGGTATTTGTGATCTTCCCAGGCAGCCATAAAGCCGTTACGCGCACGCGACTTGACGCCTCGGAACACGACGTTGCGGATACTCGCCCGGGTCACGCCATCGGCCGTGTTGTGAATAAATGTGAGCCCCTCCGGTGACTTCCAGGCGCCGGACGTGTGGGTCGGCGGGGTGTTCGACTCATGCTGGGTGGTGTCGAACGTGGCCAGCACCCGATAGACATGCTCGCCATGTCGCACGGTGTCACCATTCTGCAGGCGGATGCCAGGATGCCAGTCGACCCAGGCTCCGGTAAGCAACCGCGACACGCTGCCCGGGTGCCCCACCCCCGGCTCTCGCGGCTCATCGAGCAGGTTTTCAATGACTCCGTCGGAGATATCGCCCTGGGCTGGGTTGGCGCTCGGATAGTCCTGCGCGTTGAGCGCGATGGCATCGTCGCCGGTCTGGCAGACGCCGTTGCGAATCGTGAACCCCTCGCCCGGTCCGAGATGGACGCCGTCTTTGTTGCCACGGATCTCGAAGCCATCGACCAGGAGGTTCTCAAACGTGCAGATGTGCAAAGCAAACTGTGGCGTCGCGAGATCCCGGCAGCGGAACTTGATGATCGCAGCATCATTTATCCGGAAGAGTGCGACGAGCCCCCGCAGGCCGAAGGCGGGATCGCCTGGCGGCGGCAGCGCGACCTGACCGTTGCAGGCAATCTCGAGGCCGTCGATCGCGATCCCCTCATTCCATTGGCGCGTCTGAATGCCACGATTGGCCAGCACGAAGCTGTACGTGCTCGTCTTGCGGAAGACGACGCCGGGGCTGCATTCCAGCCGGGTGTTGTTGTCGAGCCAGACCGTGGCGTCGAGGTCGTAGATGCCGGGAGTGGTCACCGTGACCAGTTTGTCGCCGCCGTCAACGGCCCGTTGGAGCGCGGCGACGTTGGCAGCCGCCGCGGCCGTCGGCGAAAAGCCAAGGGAGTTGGCATCGACTCTCGGCTGCTCTGCCTGCAGTGGCTGTGAACCGTATGCGACAAGAATCATGACCCAACCGAACACCGCGAGCGGTCGCACGCGACAACTCAGCATCAGTGTGGCTTTCATACTGGACGCCTCCGTCTGCAAGAATGACTGCGAGAAGATCACCGATTGAAATTGATCGAGATTGCATCCTATCGTATAAGTAATTGGATACTACAAGGCGTTGAATGAGAAACTCTGGATGAACCGCACGATGCCCCGCACGACCACACCCCGCCGCCCAGGCCGTCGTCCCGGCAAGGCCCGCCTCGCCGTGGCGGGCAGATCCGCTGCCGAAGGTGACCTCGTCGCCCAGGTGATCGGCCACCTTCGCAAGGAGATCGTCTCCGGCTCCTACGCCGCCGGCATGTCGTTGCCCAGCGAAGGGGATCTCGCCGAGTCACTGACGGTTTCGCGGACCGTGATCCGCGAGGCGATGCGGAGCCTGCGGTCGCAGGGGCTCATCGTGATGAGCCAGGGGGCACGGCCGCGGGTGGCGGAGGTCGATGCCGGACCGACGATCGAATCGCTCGAACTGCTCCTGCAGCGGTCCCGCACGACGCTCCTGCAGCTCACTGAGGTGCGCCGGCCACTCGAGTCGGCGATCGCGGGGCTCGCAGCGGAGCGGGCGAGCGACGCACAGGTGGTGGATCTGCAGGCCGCGATCGACGATCTCGAACGGGCCACCGGGCTCAAGGACCGCGTCGACGCCGATATCCGCTTTCACGAACTGCTCGCCGCGGCGACCGGCAACCCGGTGTTCTCGGTGCTCTTGAAGACGCTCGGGGGGCTGCTCGTCGAGTCGAGGCGACGGACGATCAAGGCGGCCGGGCCGGAGCCGGCGATCGTTGGCCACCGCGAAATCCTCGCCGCCGTCGAGCGGCACGACCCGCGGGCTGCGGAGGTGGCGATGCGACGGCACCTCGACTGGGCCGAGCAGGACCTCAAGGCCGGTGCCGCGAAAGGACGGTCCAAACGATGAAGAGAGTCCTGGCAACATGCCGGTCGCAGGCCGCTGCATGCCTGGCCGTGTGGCTGGCGGCCACGGTGATCTGCCTCTGCGGCACTCGAAGCATGGCTGCTTCGGCGCTCGATGACCTGCGGCCGCTGGTGGTCACGAAGACGTGGACGGAGCACACTGCCGAAAAACAAGGCGACGCCCAGCCTCGCGAGGTGACGGCCGAGATCTGGACGGCGGCCTTCCAGCGCCGCATCGACGAGACGAAGCGGCTGGAGATTCCCGCCCGGCCCGAGCCCTATTACGTCGATGGCCCGATCGTGCTGCCGTCGGGAGCGACGATCGTGGCCGATCCCGTGGCCGAGATCCGGCTCGTGCCCGGCGCGAACACCTGCATCGTCCGCAACGCGAACCTCGTCGGCTTCGCGAGCGGCCCCGTGCCGTCCGACTCGCAGCCCGACACCGACATCGCCATCGACGGTGGCATCTGGTCGACCACGCTCGCCACCACCCCTGCCGCCCCGCAGGGCAACGTCCGCGGCGGCTCGGGTCGAAAGCCCCCCGTGCCCGGCGTGCATGGCGTGATCCTGCTGCAGAACGTCCGCCGCGTGTCGGTGAAAAACGTCACGATCCGCCAGAGCCGGCCATTTGGCGTGCATCTGGCGAACGCACATGAGTTCACCGTCGAAAACCTCACGCTGGATCGGCACCGGCGCGACGGCGTGCATGTGAACGGTCCCGCCAGCGACGGCCTCATCCGAGGCGTGCGTGGCGATTCGCACGACGACAATGTCGCCCTCAATGCCTGGGACTGGAAACACTACACGCCTAGCTACGGGCCCATCGAGCGGGTCGTCATCGAAGACGTGACGGGATCGCCCGAGGGGCTGCCCTCGGCCAACTCCATCCGCCTGCTACCCGGCGTGAAAAAGTTCGACGACGGCACGCTGCTCGATTGCCCCATCCGTGACATCACGTTGCGGCGGATCACCGACATCAAGGAGTTCAAGTGCTACGGCCAGCCGAATCTCGAACTCGGCCGCGATAACGATTCGAGCGTCGGCGTCGGCCGCCTGGAAAACATCCGTTTCGAGCAGATGACCTTCCATCGCCCCGGTACGATCGAAGTGCACGCCGACACGGACGGTCTCGTGATCGATGGCGTGACGCTCGCGTTCGATCCTCCGCCTGCCTGGCACCCGCTGGTGATCGGTCCGAAGTCGATGACCTATAAACACAATCCGACCGACCCCGCCAAATGGACCGAGATCTTTTCCCCGGACCTCGACTGCACGGTGCGGAATGTCCGAGTCAGCGGCGTGCGGCTCGCCGGATCGACCGAGGACCTGCCGTCCGAGCGGCTCGTGAACGTGATCGAACAACGACTCAACCCCGACTATCCGCGGACGATACCCCGCGGCGGCACCGGCCGGGGCATCTGGGTACGATGACGCCGGCCGCCGGGCGAGACGTGCCCCACAGCAAGACCCACCACACGGAAGACATCGCATGCACAAGGTCGTGATCACCGACTTCATCAATGACAAGCTCGCCACCGAGCGTGAGGCGCTGGCCGGCATGGCCACGGTCGAAGCCTTCGACGCCCACCACGAGGATGAGTTCGTCGGCCGGATCGAGGATGCCGCCGCGATCATGATGTATCACAACATCAGGCTCACGCGGCGGACGATCGAACGGCTGAAGCACTGCCGCCTGATCGTCCGCTGCGGCGTGGGCTTCGACAACGTCGACCATGCCTTCGCCAGGGAGCGAGGCATCGCCGTGGCCAACGTGCCCGACTACGGCACCGAGGAGGTGGCCGACTCGGCGATCGGCATGACGCTGGCCCTCACCCGCGGCATCCACCAGTTCAACACCCGGCTCCGCGATCGCCCCGATCCGTGGATGTATCACGTCTTCGCGCCGCTTCACCGGCTGCGGGGCCGCACGTTCGCGATCGTCGGCCTCGGCCGCATCGGCATTGCCACCGCCCTGCGGGCCAAGGCGCTCGGCATGGACGTGGCCTTCTATGATCCGTATCGCCAGGACGGCTTCGACAAGTCACTCGGCATCCGCCGCGTCGAGTCGGTCGAGGACCTCTTCCGGCAGGCCTTCGTGCTGAGCCTCCACTGCCCGCTCACCGACGAGACGAGGGCCCTCGTCAACGCCGCCACGCTCGAGCTGCTGCCCCGCGGTGCGTTTCTCGTAAACACTGCCCGCGGTGGCGTGGTCGACACATCGGCAATCCCCGCGGCCCTCGCCTCGGGCCGTCTCGCCGGTGCCGGCATCGACGTGTTGCCGCAGGAGCCGCCCGCCTCGGACGACCCGTTGCTCGTCGCCTGGCGGAACCGGAGCCATCCGGCGTTCGAGCGGCTGATCGTCAACCCGCACGCCGCCTTCTACTCCGAGGAAGGCCTCATGGACATGCGGGTGAAGGGCAGCGACGCGTGCCGGCGGGCGCTCCTCGGTCAGCCCTTGCGAAACGTCGTGAACTGAATGCGAATCACTCTGGACAAGGGTCACGGCAGGCGGATCGTGAACGTGCTGCCCACGCCCGGCTCACTCTCCACGGCCACCGTGCCGCCGTGGGCCTGCACGATGTGTTTGACGATCGACAGGCCCAGACCCGTGCCGCCGAGCTTGCGGCTTCGGGCCTTGTCGACGCGGTAGAACCGCTC
>JBIIOL010000152.1:0-7312 GCA_044336965.1 Pirellulales bacterium
CTGCGTGCCCGAGTCGCACCGCTGGGAAGAAGAGAAGCGGAGCGGCCGGACGACCCACTGGGCCGGCCGCGACCTGTTGGCAACATTGGCCGGTGCGGTCGGGGCCGCGGCGGTGATCGCGGTCTGGTCGCCGGTAGTCGATTCGCGGCTGCTGCGGGCAGTGGTCACGCCGCTGGGCGTACTCGCCGCCTTTCGCGGCTTCCTCCACCCGGTGCTGATGTATCTCTCCCGCGCGATGGCCGCTGGCGAGATCCGCGCCAGCGAGGTGGCCACGCTCAAGCGTCGGCTGCTGCAGGGGGCGATGCTCGCCGGCGTGGCGCTCCTTGGCACCTGGGGATCGCTCCAGTGGGCACCGAGTTGGGCGATCGAGCTGTCGCGTGACACGCCGGAGAAGTTCGCCAAGGAATACACGCAGCTCGCCTCGGCGATCGGCGCAGTGATCGGCACCATCGCCGCGGCGTTTCTGGCCGGACGGCTGGGCCGCCGCCTGACCTACGCCCTCTTGTGCCTGGGATCGGTGGCGTCGCTGCTCTGGCTCTATCAGGGCCACACGGCATTCACCCCCGGCTTCCTGGCGGCGGTCTGCCTTGCCGGTGGTGTGACGGCCGCCTTCTACGGATGGTTTCCGCTCTATCTGCCCGAGCTCTTTCCGACGGCCATTCGCGCCACCAGCCAGGGCTTTGCCTACAACTTCGGCCGCGTGCTCGCGGCGATCGGCACGTTGCAGACGGCCCAGCTGATGGGGCTCTTCGGCGGCAGCTTTCCCGCCGCGGGCTCGATCCTCTCGGCCATCTACCTGGCGGGCGTCGTGTTCATCTGGTTCTGTCCTGAAACGACCGGTCTCGAGGAGTGAATGGAGCCATGCTGCGGAGGGATTTCCTTCGTTTCGGGATCGCAGCGGCCGTCGTCAACGCAACGCCGGTGCGCGGCGATGCACCGGCTGCGACGCGATCGCGGTTGCATCTCTTTTCCAAGCCACTGCAGTGGCTCGACTACGACGCGCTGGCGGAGACCGCGGCCGAAGCCGGATACGGTGGCATCGAGCTGACGGTGCGGCCGGGAGGCCATGTCGAACCGGAACGGGTTGCCACCGACCTCCCTCGCGCGGCGGCTGCCGCCCGCAGGCAGGGACTCTTGATCGGCATGATCGTGACCGCGATCAAGTCGGCGGACGACCCGACTGCGGAGACGGTGCTCAAGACGGCGGCTGCGGAGGGCGTGGCCGTCTACCGCATGGCGTATCTTCAGTATGACGACACGCTCGGCATGGATCGCTCGCTCGACTCGCTCCGCCGCCAGATGACGGGGCTCGAAGAACTCAACCGGCGGTGCTGCATCACCGGCTGCTACCAGAATCACCACGGCTCGTCGGGCGGCCGCGTGGGGGGCTCCGTCTGGGACATCCGCGAGATCCTCGAGGACCGTGACCCGCGCTGGATCGGCTGCCAATACGACGTGCGGCACGCCGTCGCCGAGGCGACCGGCTCCTGGGACGTGGGCCTGCGGCGGATCGCCCCCTTCGTCCGCAGCGTGTGCTTCAAGGACTTCCGCTGGGCCTCCACCGAATCCGCCCAGCCCGTCGACGTGCCCGCCGGCCAGGGCATCGTGCCGTGGGAGCAATTTCTGACGCTGTTGTCGGCTCTGCACGTCGACGTGCCGATGTCGGTCCACTGCGAATGGCCGCTGTTCGATGCGGCGGAGGCGAGCCTGCCGCTCCCGCAGCGGCGGGCGCTGGCCGTCCCGCGACTGCGCCGCGACGGCGATTTCCTGGCCGCGGCCATCCAGCCGCAACGCGCACGCTAATCGTGCTGCGGAGTTGGCGGCTGTCCGCGAAACTGGTTGAGTGTCTCGACGGAGCGACTCAGGGCAGACTTACGGTACTCGGCCGGCGTGACACCCAGGCGGGACTTGAAGACCCGGCCGAGATATTCCTGATGTCCGAAGCCGGCGCGATGGGCCACGGCGAGGAGGGAGAGATCGGTCTCCGAGAGCAGCCGCATCGCGTTCCGCAGACGGTGTCGGATCGACTCCTCGTGCACGCTGTGGCCGACCGTCGCGCGAAACCGCCGCTGCAGCGTGCTCACCGACAGGCCCACGGCCTCGGCGATGGCCGCAACGGAGAGTTTGTCGGAGCCGAGCCCGCGGATCAACTGCACGGCGGCTGTGACATCCTCGTCATCGGTGGCCAGCGTGTCGGTGCTCGCGCGGACCTTGACGCCCAGCGGAGGCACCATGATCTGCCGTCGCTTGCCGGTGTCGCGGTCGTTCAGGATGGCGTCCATCATTCTCGCAGCTTCAAACCCGAGTCGACCTGTCGCGGTGACGATGCTCGAAAGGGGCGGCCGGGCGAGCGAACAGAAGACCTCGTCGTTGTCGACGCCGAGAATCGCCACATCGGCCGGCACCGCCAGGCCCGCCAGCCGGCAGGCCGTCGAGACCAGCCATGCATACGAATCATTGGCGGCCAAGACACCGATGGGGCGGGGCAATGTCCGCAGCCACTTCACCAGTCGCTCGGCCCGCCGGCTCGCCAACTCCTGTGTGCGGAGGTGCCTGGAAAACTCGTACACATGGACGGACATGTTCGCCTCGGTGGCCGCGGCCGTGAATACGTCACGGCGTTGCCAGGCCCAGACCCGGTCGGTCGGACCGCAGAACGCAAACTGCCGTAATCCCAGCGAACGCAGGTGTTCGAAGGCGAGCCGGGCGATGGCGGCTTCATCGACATGCGCCTGGTGCACGGCCGGGGCAGGGGGGAGCGCGTTGAGCACATCGACCACCGGCACTCGCAGCCGGGATACGGCTCTGGCGACCCGCTCCGAATGCAGGCGGGCGATGACGCCGTCTCCCCGCCACTTCGCGAGCCATGCCGGTGGGCCGGCCTCGAGACGCTGCGTCTCGTGATCGACCAGCCAGTCGCAGCCCTGTTCCCGGAGAAACGCCGCGACGCCGTGAACGATGTCCCGGCCGGTGCCGTGAGACGACTCGACGAGGAGCGCGATGCGTTTTGGAGCAGTTGCCTTCATGCCATGCCCGCATCGTCGAGGGATATCGAAGCTGGAACCATGGAGCCCATCTGGCTGTGGAACCACGTGGCTGAGCACGGTACCCGCGTGACGGAAGGCTCGGCAATGCACAAAAATGTCGAACCTTGGAAGAATCGGCGCATCCCACGGCATGCGCCGAACAGCGGCGCATGGCGGAAAGCGTGGCGGCCACGTCTCTTCGTTGACGGTCCCGCCTCCGATGCCCACAATTCACTGTCTCGCCCTCAGCGGCTTTGCCCCGCCGAAGTCCCGCTCCCTTCCCTGCAGGAGGAAATCCATGAACGGCACTCCCAATCTCGTCGCACAGGATGATCCCGAGGTCTGGACGGCGATCGCCGCGGAACAGACCCGGCAGCAGGAAGGGCTGGAGATGATCGCCAGCGAGAACTTCACGAGCGCCGCCGTCATGCAGGCGGTGGGCAGTGTGCTCACCAATAAATACGCCGAGGGCTACCCCGGCCACCGCTATTACGGCGGCTGCGAATTCGTCGACACGGTGGAGGACCTCGCCCGCGACCGGCTCAAGACCCTCTTCGGCGCGGAGCACGTCAACGTGCAGCCCCACTCCGGCAGTCAGGCCAATTCGGCCGTCTACCTCACCGCCATCCAGCCGGGCGACACCGTGCTCGCGTTCGACCTGGCCCACGGCGGCCACCTCACGCACGGCATGAAGCTCAACAGCTCGGGCATCTTTTACAAGTTCGTCCATTATGGCGTCCGCCGCGACAACCAGCTGCTCGACTTCGACCAGATCGCGAGCCTGGCGCGGGAGCACAAGCCGAAGCTGATCATCGCCGGTGCGAGTGCGTATCCCCGCGAGATTCCGCACGGCCGGTTTGCCGAGATCGCGCGGGAAGTGGGCGCGAAGCTGATGGTCGACATGGCCCACTACGCGGGGCTCGTCGCTGCGGGCATTCACGACAATCCCGTTCCGGTCGCCGACTTCGTCACGAGCACCACCCACAAGACCCTCCGCGGCCCGCGGGGCGGCATCGCCATGTGCCGCACCGAAAACGCCAAGGCCCTCGACCGCTCGGTGTTTCCCGGCACGCAGGGCGGCCCGCTGATGCACGTGATCGCCGGCAAGGCCGTGGCATTCGGCGAGGCGCTCAAGCTGGAGTTCAAGCAGTACGGCCGGAACGTCGTCGACAACGCCAGGACGCTGGCTGCGGCTCTCGCCTCCGGTGGCGTCAAGCTCGTCAGCGGCGGCACCGACAACCATCTCATGCTCGTCGACGTGACGCCTCTGGGCATCGGCGGCAAGCTGGCCGAGGAGGTGCTCGATCGCTGCGGCATCACCTGCAACAAGAACATGATCCCCTTCGACGAGCGGAAGCCGATGGACCCCTCCGGCATCCGCCTCGGCACGCCCGCCCTCACCACGCGCGGCATGGGCACCGGCGAAATGAAGCAGATCGCGGCCTGGATTCTTCGCGTTCTCAAGTCGCCAAGCGACCAGCAGCTGATCGCGACGACGAAGGGCGACGTGGCTGAACTCGCTGAGCAGTTCCCCGTGCCGGCTGCGAAGCTCGACGGGGCTGTGGAAGTGGCTGGGCGATGAGCGGCAAGCCGATGCGTGGGAAGGCGGGCACGGTTGTGCGGATTGGACTGGTGCAGGCGGCCTGCACGACGGACCGCGACCACAACATCGCGCAGGCCCTCGCCGGCATCGCCGAGGCGGCCCGCGGCGGCGCGGAGGTTGTCTGCCTGCAGGAGCTCTTCGCGGGACAGTATCCCTGCCAGGCCGAGGACCATGGAAAGTTCACCGAGGCTGAAGCTGTGCCAGGGCCGCTCACCGAACGGCTGGCCGCAGCGGCACGTGAGCATGATGTCGTGCTCGTGGGGAGCGTGTTCGAGCGGCGTTCGCACGGTCTCTTTCACAACACGGCCGTGATCTTCGATCACGACGGTTCGACCGCGGGCGTCTATCGCAAGATGCACATCCCCGACGACCCGCACTACTACGAGAAGTTTTATTTCGCGCCGGGCGACACAGGATTCATGTCGGTGCCAACCAGCCGGCTGCAGGTCGGGCCGCTCGTCTGCTGGGACCAGTGGTACCCGGAGGCGGCCCGCCTGACGGCCATGGCGGGTGCTGAGGTGCTCTTCTATCCGACGGCGATCGGCTGGCTCGACGGCGAGGAAGAATTGCACCGCGAGCAGTATGAATCGTGGGACACGATGCTCAGGAGCCACGCGATCGCCAACGGCGTGTTCGTCGTGGCGGTGAACCGCACGGGCCGCGAGGATCACTTAAGGTTCTGGGGGGCGAGCGTCGTCTACGCCCCCAATGGTGAGCGGCTCGTGACGGCGGGCCACGAGACCCCCGAGACGATCGTGGTGGAGTGCGACCTCGCCAGGATCGAATGGTCGCGGACCCGCTGGCCCTTCTTCCGCGATCGCCGCATCGATGCCTACGGCAGCCTGGTGAAGCGTTGGGCCCAAAAAGGGGACGCAGCTCATTTCCCACCTGCTGCGAGGGCGTTGCCGGCAGACAAGGCGGGGAAATGAGCTGCGTCCCCTTTTTGCACGTGGACGGCTATCGGCTGCCGGCGGAGTGGGAGCCGCACGCGGCCACGTGGATTGCCTGGCCGCACCGGCGGGCGACATTTTTGGGAGACTTTGCCGTCATCCCCGAGTTCTTTGCGCGGTTCATTCGCCTCCTTGCCCCATGGGAGCCGGTCAAGGTGATCGCGACAGGAACGGCACTGGCCGACGCACGGGAACGGCTTCACGGTGTGGCCAATGTTGAATGCGTCGATATTCCCACCAACGACTCGTGGCTCCGCGACACGGGGCCCGTGTTCCTCATGCCGCGTCAGCAGGGAACGAAGGGGCAGGGGGGCCGCCGGCCCATGGCTGTCTGCTGGGAGTGGAACGCGTGGGGCGGAAAGTATCCGCCGTGGGACCTCGACGCGCGGGTGTCGCGGGCCATCGCGAGCCGGCTCGATCTCGAGGTCGTGTCGCCCGGCGTGGTGCTGGAAGGGGGCGCGATCGAGACCGACGGTGAGGGCACGCTGCTCGTCAACCACTGCTGCGTCGATGATCCCAAACGGAACCCAGGCCTCCCGCGGGGCGAGATGGAGCAGGTGCTCCGAAAACAGCTCGCCATCGACCGAGTCATCTGGCTGGGGGGCGAGTTGCACGGGGACGACACCGATGGCCACATCGACCAACTCGCCAGGTTCGTGGCCCCCGGATGCGTCGTGGCGGCACGGCAGCCCGATCGGCTCGACCCGAATCACGCATCGCTCGCCGAGAATCTCGCGCAGCTCGAAGTGGCCGTCGACGCCCGTGGCCGCCGGCTGGAGGTGATCCCGATCGACATTCCGCCGCGGTTTACGTTCGCAGGCACGCAGCTGCCGGCCAGCCACCTGAATTTCTACGTCGTCAATGGGGCCGTGATGGTGCCGGTGTTCGGTGCTCGCACCGACGAAGCGGCGATCCGCACCCTGGCCGCCTGTTTTCCAGCCCGGCGGATCGTGCCTGTCGATTGCCAGGAACTCGTCCGCGGTCGCGGCGCCCTCCACTGCATCACGCGGGACCAGCCCGCCTGCTGACAGGCTGCGGGAAAAGCCATCCATGGCCTGCGATCATGTTCCGCCAATCCGCTCTTGCCGGGGGGCGGTCGGTTCGCGACCATCTTGGACGAGGCCCCATGGGCCGACGCCCCGGATGACACGTCCCCAGAAGGGAATGAGCCATGGAACAGTTTGCTGCGGCCGTACAGGGTGCCTTCTCGCTCGTCGCGCGGTTGCTCCTCGCTGCGATCTTCATCGTCAGCGCCGTCGCGAACAAGATTCCGCAGTTCCAGGCCACCGCCGCCTACATGGCCTCCGAGGGGGTGCCGAACCCCAAGTTCGCGCTGTTCGGCGCCATCGGACTCCTGTTGCTCGGTGGCCTGAGCGTTGTGCTCGGCGCGTGGACACGGATCGGCGCGGCGTTCCTGCTCGTGTTCCTGCTCGCCGCCACCTACTTCTTTCACGACTTCTGGACGTTTGCCGATGCCGGCCAGCGGCAGTTGCAGACGATCCAGTTCATGAAGAATATGGCTATCGCCGGCGGCCTCATGTCGCTGATGGCATTCGGCGGCGGTCCTTGGAGCGTCGACGGCTGGATCACCTCGAAACGCGAGGAGGTCGAGAGCGGAGCCACCGCCAAGCCGCGTGTCACAGCCAAGCCGGCCGATCGCGGCTGATCCCGTCCATCCATTTTTTCGGCGGAGTTGAAACCATGTCGTACGGCCGGCTGACAGCGGCGATCCT
>JBIIOL010000153.1:0-7282 GCA_044336965.1 Pirellulales bacterium
TCGCCTCCCCGGGCCGCATAAGCATTCAGGAGATTGCCAGCACGGTCGGGTCTTGACCGTGAAGAACCTCAGGCTAGTTGGCCATCGAGCAGGCCGCCTCGACGATCGCGTCGATCTTGTCCTCGGAGAGCTGCCCCTTGGCCAGGGCGTGGTTGGCTATCACCTTGCCGCCCTTGAAGCAGACGACCGTGAGGTCGGCGTCGGGAGCGATCTTGTAATCAGCCGGGCCGTTGGCCGAATCCTCCGGCACCACGAACGCGATCCGCTCGAGGCCGTTCAGCTTGACGAACTCAGCCGCGTCTTTCTTCAGCGACTCAGGCTCGGTTCCCAGCATGTTCACGAAGCCCGTCAGCTTGGCGCTGGCGTGTTCCTCGATCTCCTCGTCGAGCTTCTTGAGGAGCTTGGCCAGCTTCTCGTCGGCCGTCCGGGTGAACACCATCACCACCGGCCGCGAACCCATCTTGCAGCGGTAGCAGAGCGTCTTGCCGTCGGGCACGCCGTCCAGCGGATTGCCGGTGACCTTGGTCACGGTCATCGCGCCCACCGACTCACCGACCTGATACCCGCTCGTGACCTCGGCCGAAGCCGTGCCCGTCATGACCGTCGCCGCGATGATGCCGATCGCCGCCACCGTCGAAATCCATGCTGCACGCATTGATGAAAACTCCTCGAAGTCCAGCTGCCAAGTCGCTTCGGCCACGCACGATGCGAGGCCACACGCTGCTTGCGACCCTCATCCTATCGCGGGTACCATTCCAACGGCAACTTTTGGGCTTAATGACGCGGTTCACGCCGCGATGGAGCATTCCATGGGCAGAGTCAAAACGGGCGGCGGCTGGCGGGCGGTGCTCTACACGTTCAAAAAGGCCAGGGAGGCCGGCGGCCTGTGGGCACTCTGGAAGGCGATGCGGTCGAAGAACGCCTGCAAGACCTGCGCGGTGGGCATGGGAGGCCAGTCGGGCGGCATGGTCAACGAGGCGGGACACTTTCCCGAGGTCTGCAAGAAGTCGTTCCAGGCGATGGTCGCCGACATGCAGGGGGCCGTGAAGCCGACGTTCTTCGAGACCTACTCCTTGCCCCAACTGCGGATGTTCACGCCCTATCAGATGGAGCACTCAGGCCGTCTCGTGCAGCCTGTCGTGCTGGAGAAGGGCTCGCAGCACTACCGGCCCATCGACTGGGCTGATGCGATGGAGCGGATCGCCAGAAAGCTGCGGGCGACGCAGCCCGACCAGAGCTTCTTCTACTTCAGCGGCCGGTCGAGCAACGAGGCGGGCTTCCTCCTGCAACTCTTCGCGCGGCTCTACGGCACGAACCACGTCAACAACTGCAGCTTCTACTGCCACCAGGCCAGCGGCGTGGGGCTCACGAGCGTGATCGGCAGCGGTGCCGGCACCGTCAAGCTCGACGACATGGAACACGCTGACATGGTCTTCCTGCTCGGCGGGAACCCGGCCAGCAACCATCCGCGGCTGATGCGGACGCTCATGATGGTCCGCCGCCGCGGCGGAAAGGTGGTGTCGATCAACCCGATTATCGAGACCGGCACGATCAACTTCTCGGTGCCGAGCGATCCGTGGGCGCTCTTCTTCGGCGCTGAGATCGCGAGCACCCACGTGCAGCCGCATGTGGGCGGCGACCTCGCGCTCGTCTACGGGATGATGAAGCGGCTGCTGGAACTGCACCGCGGCGACCTCAAACAGGGCCCGCGGCAGGCAGGCTCTCAGCAGGCCGACCCAATCGTCGACGAGGAGTTCTTGCTCCAGCATGCCGATGGATGGCCTGCGTTGGCCGCACGGCTCGAGAGCCTCTCCTGGGACGAGATCGTGCAGAAGGCGGGCGTGTCGAAGACCCAGATCGACGACATCACGGCGCAGTATGGCGCTTCGAAGCGGGCGATCTTCGCCTGGACCATGGGCGTGACCCACCAACTCCACGGGGCTGCCACGGTGCAGGCGATCGCGCAGCTCGCGCTGATGCGACGGATGGTCGGCAAGCCCGGCGCCGGCCTGCAGCCGATTCGCGGCCATTCCAACATCCAGGGCATGGGCACCGTCGGCGTCACCCCCACGCTGAAAAAAGCGATCTTCGACCGGTTGGAGAGCCACTTCGGCGTGAAGCTGCCGACGACCAAGGGCTACGACACGCTCGAGTGCCTCGACGCGGCCGACGAGGGAAAGATGCGGTTCGCCCTCTGCCTCGGCGGCAACCTCTACGGCGCGAGTCCCGAGGCGAGCTATGCCAAACGGGCAATGGAAAAGATCGACACGGTCGTCTACATGAGCACGTCGCTCAACACCGGCCACGCCTGGGGCACGGGGGCCGAGGAGACGATTATCCTGCCGGTGCTCGCGCGAGACGAGGAGCCGGAGCCTTCCACGCAGGAGAGCATGTTCAGCTACATCCGCCTCTCCGACGGCGGCAAGCCCCGGCATGTCGGCCCGCGGAGCGAGGTGGAGATCATCGCCGACCTGGCGCTGCGAGTGTGTGGCGATGCCTCGTCGGCGGGCGGCACGAGCCCCGTGAACTGGCGGGAGATGTCGCACACGAGCACGATTCGCGAAGCGATCGCGAAGATCGTGCCGGGGCTGGAGGAGATCGCGTTGATCGACCGCACGAAGAAAGAGTTTTCCATTCCGGGGCGGGCGATCGACAGTCCGGCGTTTCCGACGGCCGACGGAAGGGCGCACCTATTCGTGCACGACCTGCCGGCCGTGCCTGATGGCATGCAGCTCATGACAATCCGCAGTGAGGGGCAGTTCAACACGGTCGTCTACGAGGAGGAGGACCTCTACCGCAACCAGACGCGGCGGGACATCGTGCTCATCCACCCCGACGACATCCGGCGGCTTGGGCTCACCGCCGGTGGCAAATGCCGGATCGCCAGCAGCGCGGGGGAGATGCGCGGGCAGATCGTGTCGGCGTTCGACCAGATCAGGCCGGGCAACGTGGCGATGTATTACCCGGAGAGCAACGTGCTCGTGCCGAAGGCGGCTGACCCGCTGTCGCGGACGCCGGCCTACAAGCGGATCGCCGTCACGGTGGGCTCCGACGCCGACGTGGTGCCGCTTTCGAAGCCGACACCGGAGGTCGTGGGAGCCGGCACGCCACGGGACAAGATGAATGCCTGCGCGGGGTGAAAAAGGGGACGCAGCTCTTTTCGGTTCTTTTTTCGATGGAACCGAAAAGAGCTGCGTCCCCTTTTTCAGTCGAACAGCGACAGCTGGTCGGCGGGGTCAGCCTTGCGGCGTGGCTTGCCGGGCGCCGCGCCGCTTGCGTTGTGGGCCTCGAAGCCAAGCAGCAGGTCGCGGGCCCGCTCGATCACCTGCTCCGGCACGCCCGCCAGCCGCGCGACGTGCACGCCCCAGCTCTTGTCGGCCGCGCCGGGCACCACCTGGTGGAGAAACACGAGTTGGTCGCGGTGCTGCTTCACAAGCACCTGCACGTTGCTCACCCCCGCGAGCCGGTCGAGTGCGGCGAGCTGGAGATAGTGGGTCGCGAAGAGCGTGCGACAGCCGATCCGCCCGTGGAGATGCTCGACGACGGCCTGCGCGATGGCCAGCCCGTCGAACGTGCTCGTGCCCCGGCCCACCTCGTCGAGGATCACGAGGCTTCGTGGCGTGGCCCGGTTTAAGATCCGCGCCGTCTGCGACATCTCCACGAGGAACGTGCTCGCGCCGCGGGCGAGGTCATCGCCCGCACCGATCCGTGCGAAAAGCCGGTCGACGATGCCCACGCGGGCCCGCTTCGCCGGCACGAAGCTGCCGGCCTGTGCCAGCACGGCCACGAGCGCCGCCTGGCGGATGAACGTGCTCTTGCCGCCCATGTTGGGGCCGGTCACGAGGAGGATCGCCGGCGCGGGATTCGCGGATGTGGCTGGCATTGACGACAGCATCAGATCGTTCGCCACGAGCGTTCCCGCTGGCAGCAAATCCTCGAGCACCGGATGGCGGCCCGCCTCGACGAACAGGTTGCCCTCCTCCGTGATCTCTGGCCGCACCCAGCCCCGCGAGCGGGCCACGTCGGCGAGTGACCGGAGCACGTCGAGCGTGGCGAGGATCGCGGTCACGCGGTCGAGAGCGGCGCGGTGTTCGGCCGCGAAGAGCCGCAGGAGTTCGAGCAGCTCGATCTCCCGCCGCAGCGACTCCTCCTCGGCGCCGAGCACCTGCCGCTGGCGGTCGTCGAGTGCGGGCGTGGTGTAGCGTTCGGCATTCTTTACCGTCTGCTTGCGGATGTAGTCGGCTGGCACCTTCGCCGCCTGCGCGCGGCCGACCTCGAGGAAGAAGCCAAACACGCGGTTGAAGCCGACCTTGAGCGTGGGGATCCCGGTCCGCTCGATCTGCTCGGCCTGATAGCGGGCGATCCACGCCTTGCCGCCCGACGCCATTTCCACGAGCTCGTCGAGCCGTGCGTCGAATCCCGGACGCACGAAGCCGCCGTCGCGGGCAAACACGGGGCAGCCCTCGCGGAGCGTCGCGCCGATGCGGCGTGACAATTCCTCGCAGGGATCGATCGTATCGCGAAGCTCGGCGAGCAGGCCGCCGCTTCCCGCCAAGACCGCGATCAGGTCGGGCAGGATCGCCGTGGCCCGGCCGATCCGTTCGAGGTCGCGCGGGCCCGCACGGCCCGAGATCACGCGGCTGATCAACCGTTCGAGGTCGCCGATGCCGGTCAGCTTCTCGGCCAGCCTCGCGGCGAGCGTTTGGTTGGTGACGAGCATGGCCACGGCGTCGAGCCGCCGATCGATCTGGACCTTGTCGACCAGCGGTGCCGAGAGCCACTCCACGAGCAGGCGGGATCCCATCGGCGACTTCGTGCGGTCGACCACACCGGCGAGCGTTCCCTCGCGGCGGCTGGTGCCACCCGTCGCCGACCGCACGAGTTCCAGACTGCGACGCGAGGCCTCGTCGATCTCCATGCGGTGGCCCGGTCGCCAGGCCGAAAGCGTTTCGATGCGGGCGACCGCAGCCGGCTCGTTCTCATCTAAATACGCCACGATGCCGCCGGCCGCCGCGATGCCGGGGAGATCGGCCGGCAGTTCGAAGCCGAGGCCCTCCAGTCGCTTCTGCCCGAGTGCGCGGTCCACTGCAGTTTTTGCCGAGGTCTCTTCGAACCACCAGTCGGGGCGGGCTGTCACGGCGCAGCCCGCCAACAGGATGCCGCCTCCCGCATCGCGGACGATTGTCTCGACAGCCTCGCGATCCTTCTCCGCGCAGAGGCATTCGGCCGGCTCGAGACGGAGGAGCAGGTCGCCCACGTCGTCGCGGGGCATGACGGCCGCCTCGAAGCGTCCTGCTGCGACGTCGATCCATGCCAGACCGCAGAGGATGTCATTGACCGGCTGCGCGCCCTCGTCGTTGACTCCCGTCGCGGCCTCGGGCACCCGCGGAGCGATGGCCCGTGGCACGATCGACACGAGCCAGTTGCGCTTCGTAGGATCGAGCAGCGACTCATCCGAGGCGATGCCGGGCGTGACGATCCGCGTCACCTCGCGGCGCAGGAGGCCCTTCGTCGTTTTGGGATCGTCGATTTGTTCGCAGATGGCGACCCGCCGGCCGACGGCGACGAGCTTCACCAGCTGCACGTCGAGTTGGTGGTGCGGGAAGCCGGCCATTGGCAGGGCATCGGGCCCCTTGTCGCGGCTGGTGAGCGTGAGGTCGAGGAGATCGGCGGCCTCGCGGGCATCGTCGCCGAAGAGTTCGTAGAAATCCCCCATGCGAAACAGCACCAGTGCCCCCGGGCACCGGGCTTTCGCCGCCTCGAATTGTTGCATCATCGGTGACGCCATGGCGGGAAAATGTAGCAGCCTTTGACCGCGTGCGCGACGCGACGTACAAAACAGTCGGTGCGAACGCCGATGAGAGGCCCCTGCGATGGGGGCCTGTGAACCTGGTCAGGGCTTAACCGCAGCAGCCATAAGCAGTCGCTCCTTTGTGCGGTGGGCCTCTCATCGGCGTCCGGCCCCGTCCCCCGCACTGCACGCTCCCGCCGCACCGTGGCGCTCTCTATGGCCGAACCGATAGACCAGGGCGAACCAGCCGCCGACGCAGGCACGGCCGTCTCCACGGCGACCGGCTATCAGGTGGTGGCCCGTCGCTACCGTCCGCAGCGGTTCGACGAACTCGTCGGCCAGGAGCACGTCGCACGGGGCCTGTCTGGGGCGATCGAGTCGGGGCGGATCGGCCACGCCTATCTCTTCACCGGTGCACGGGGCGTGGGCAAGACGAGCGCGGCCCGCATCTATGCGAAGGCGCTTGAGTGCACCAGCCGGGTTCGTGGCGAGCCCTGCAATGCCTGTGACAGCTGCATGGCGATCGCTGCCGGGCAGGATGTCGACGTGGTGGAGATCGACGCCGCCAGCAACCGCGGCATCGACGAGATGCGGCAACTGCGGCAGAACGTCGCCGTCAGGCCGGCGCGGGGCCACTACAAGACCTATATCATCGACGAAGTGCACATGCTCACGCGGGAGGCGTTCAACGCGCTCCTCAAGACGCTCGAGGAGCCGCCGGCCCACGTGAAGTTCGTGCTCTGCACCACAGAGCCCGACAAGCTGCCGATCACCATTCTCTCCCGATGCCAGCGGTTCGATTTTCAGACGGTGGATCCGCCGGCGATCGGCCGCCGCCTCGCCCAGATCGTCGAGGCAGAGGGGGTCGAGGTCACTCCTGACGCGCTGGCCCTGATCGCCCGTCGTGCGGCCGGCAGCATGAGAGACAGCCAGTCGCTCCTCGAGCAGCTCCTTGGATCGGCATCCGGGCCGATCGGAGTGGATGAGGTGCATGCGGTCATCGGCACCGGCCGCGAGGAGAGAGTGGGCGCGATCATCGCTTGCCTGACGTCTCGCGATGCCCGCGGCGCGCTCGTCGCGTTCGATGCGGCCACTTCCGGCGGCGCCGACCCCGGCGGGGTGCTCGAGCAGGTGATGGCGGCCCTGCGCGACAGCCTGCTGGCGAGCGTCGGCTGCGGCGCGGAGCTGATGCTGCAGGGTGACGCACTCGGCGTGGACTTGGCGGCGGTCGGCCGTGAGACCGGCACCGTGACGCTCCTCGCCATGCTGCAGATCCTTGACCACGCCCTCGGCCGCATGCGGTCGAGCGGCCATGCGGCGGTGCTTGCCGAGATGGCGATCGTGCGACTGGCGAGTCTGGAAGATCTCGACAGCCTGGCCGATGCGGTGGAGCGGGTGGGATCGGAGCCCGTGGGCACTCCTGCTCCGACGGCTCGACCTGCCCCGGCAGCCCGGCTCGCCGAGCCCGTGCGCGAAAAAAAAACGGCTGAC
>JBIIOL010000154.1:0-7241 GCA_044336965.1 Pirellulales bacterium
TCTTCTCGGCGTCAGCTACGGAATCGGGCGGCTCAATGTCTATCGCCTCGGTGAGGACGGAGTGCCGGGAAAAGCTGTGGCGACCGTTGACGAAGGAAAAAAGGAGGCGCACTGCGTCCTGGTTTCGCCCGACAACAAGTACCTCTCCATACCCTACGTGAAGGGCAACCTGGCGCTCTTGCAATACCGGTTCGATCCGTTGTCGGGGGCCGTCACGCCGCTCGATCCGCTCAATGCGAATCCACCGCCCGACACTGGACCGCGGCACCTCGTCTATCATCCCACGTTGCCGATGGTCTATTTCACAAATGAACAGGGCCTCGGCCTTTCCACCTATGAACGGCTCTCCGACGGGCAACTTGCCCTGCGTCAGAACATCGCAATTCTGCCGGAAGGCATGTCGAAGGAGGGCCTCACCGCCTCTGACCTGGAGATCACGCCGGACGGCAGGTTCATCTTCGCTGGATTGCGGGGGCACAGCCAGGATTTTGACCGGATCGTCCGTTACCGAGTGCGGGAAGACGGCCAGGCCGAGCTGCTCGGGTTGACGCCGACGGACAAGATTCCCTGGGGGCTGGCGCTGTCGCCAGACGGCGAGTATCTCCTCGTTTCCGCAACCACCGGCGCGACGCTTTCGGCCTATCGGATCACAGCCGATGGCGGTTTGGAAAAGGCGGCGAGCCTGTCGTGGGATGCAGAGATTTCGGACCTCCTGACGCGCGCAACTCATCACGCCGACGCTCCTGACCTGTCCACAATTCAATCACGCGCCGACCTTGACGCCGTGATCCGCGAGACGGCCGATGCGGCTTTGAAGCGAGCCCTCACCGACCACGCCGACGCCATCCTTGCCGCCGCCGAGCGGCACCCGCATGTCGAGGCCGTCATGCGCACGATCGAGACCGCGCCGGGCACGTTTACAAAGGTCAACACCACGCCCGAGGCGTTGAAGAAAGCAGCGGGCGGTGACATCCGGCTCTTTGACACGCTGACACAGATCGATACCCGCATTGCGGGCGGGAAAGCCCACGACCGTCGCAAGGGAAAAGAAGACCCCTACGATGCCGCCTTCATCGAGCACCTCGGCCGCATTCCCTCGCTGGAAACCGTCAGGCTGGAGGCATCTGGGATCGAGGATTCCTGGGTGGCTCCGCTCCTTCAGCTCAGGAATTTGAAAACGCTGGGTGTGAGCGGCTTCGGCAGACTGGGCGATGCCAGCCTGGCTCAGTTCCAGCGGCTCAACGACTGTCCCAGTCTCACGCATCTTGAGCTGGCTTATTTCGGCGCAGCCACCGATGCGGGCTGGGAACAGCTTGCCGGCCTGAAAAACCTTGAAGTGTTCTCTCCGCGGGGCGCTGGTTTCCCAGGGCATTGCTTCGCAACGTTCAAGGGTTGGTCCAAACTCAAAACCATCAACTTCCACAGCAACGGTCTCGATGACGAAGGGCTGGGCTACGTGTGTGAAAACTTCCCCAACCTCGAGTTCATCAAGCTATGGCACTCCAAGCTCATCACCGATGCCAGTGCCGAACACCTGACAAAGCTTAAGCATCTGAAGGGGATGGAGATAAGCTGCTCGAAGGCCACGGCTGCCTTGGTGAAGAATCTGGACCAGATCCCAGTGGAATATCTGGCGCTCGAATATGGGGTCAACACGCCGGCGTCTGACGCCATCGCCACCGTCAAATCCATCCCCACGCTCCGCCGTCTCAAGTTGGGAGGGACTTCACTCACCGACTCCGATCTCACCGCGCTCGCCGGCGCGACACAGCTCGAAGAACTCTCCTTCGGCATTCTCGATCTACCCGACGAGCGTCTGCCACAGCTGCAGGCCTTCTCCTTCCTGAAGTCTCTGCGTCTCGTTCCGGCCAAGAAACCCTTCAGCCCGGAGACTCAGGCGAAAATCAAAGCCTTGTTCGCAGAAACAAAAGTCGAGTTCCAATAGTCCGTCGAAAGGATTCCGGGCCGGTCGGCGATGAGCATGGAGAGCCGGGTGAACTCGGCGGCGATGAGGCTAGGCTTGGCATCCCCCTCCACCGGCAGGCGACATGGATCTCATCTTCACGATCGCGTTGATCTTTCTCTTCACGTCGCTCGTGGGATACGTGCGGTCGCGATTCACCGACCGATGCCTGCGGTCGTTCCAGGGGTTTCAGGTCTCGCTCTGCCGCACCGACGGCCGGCAGGTGTGGGGCCGCATGGACCTGTCTCCCGGCGGCATCGAGATCACGTTTCCGCAGCGTCCGTCGGGTGAGCCGCGGGTGAAGAGCACGTACCTGCTCTACGCCGGCGAGTACAACCTGATCCAATCGATCTTCCGGCATGCCGACCGGCTCACCGAGGTCGAGCAGGCCCAACGCAACGCCGACGTCGCCAGGTCGTTCCATCCCGGTCCCGCCCGGCGGCTGCTGCGACGCCTCCGCAACTTCGCCGGATCCGCCACCGACTCGCTCCGCGAGGTGCTCGCCCTCGTGGTCGGTCGCGTGCAGAAGACACAGGACAGGTACGTGGCGGCAGAAGGCACCGACGCGTTGACGAAGCTCGGCGGGAACGTGCTCAGCGAGGTGAGCAGCACCCACGACCCGCTCCTCGAGCGGCAGATTGGCCGCCAGGTCGTCGTGGAGGTGATCGAGGGGGACGAGATCCACGAGCATGTCGGTATCTTCAAGGAGTATTCATCGGACTTCCTCCACCTGCTCGACGTGCAGTTTCCGGAGCCGTGGACGTTGGAACTCTCGGCCGGCCGCCCGACCGAGCACGCCGGCCTGGCCGCCACATGGGAGGGCGACGTCCTGAAGGTTTCCAACCGGGGGGACCGGCCGGTGCTGGTGATCGCGGTGGACGCGGGGGGAGGCGAGCGATCGGTGGACGCCCTCGTGGCTCCCGCCTCGTCGATCGACGTTCCGCTTGTGGCGACCGGCGACAAGACTCGGCTTCGCATCCAAACCATCCGCGACCTCGACATGATCGTGCCGCGTTCGCGTGCGGCCGTCCGCCACCGCGCGGAGCAAAACCCAGACGCGGCGGGTGAGTCGCTCTGGGATCTCGTCTTCGATCTCGGGCTGGCGATCCGGGGCGGCGCGGACGGCGAGCAGGAGGGGCGACTGCGGCAGCGGCTCGACGAGGACCCCGGCGACACGGCGGCGGCCGCGGCCCTGGGGGCGATCCTGCTGAAGCGGCAGGACCACGCTGAAGCGGGCCGCTGGCTCCGGGCGGCCTACAACGCTCGCGACCGGCTGCCCGACGGGGGCCGGAGAGTGCTGATGCAGCTGCGCGAGCTGTCCCGCAGATTGGCACAGCGGGAGCACGAGGCGGGTGATCCTCGAGCGGCCTCCTGACTTCCTTGCCCATTTTGAACGCCGGCCACGGTGGCAGCGGCCGCCGAGCAGCAAGGGCCGAGATTCTGCTCGCTCGCGACCAACAACTCTCGGCGGGCAGTCGCTATACTGCCCCCGCTGATCGGGTGGTGTGAGTGCAACATGGCCCCGTGGACTGCTTTGACATGAATGCGTTTGCGCGGACGATTTTCCGTGCCATCTCCGTTCCCGTGCTCGGCTCGCTCAGGTACACGGTGGCGATGGCGTTGTTGTGCTGGACCTGGGTGTATGACGCCCGCCTGCTCAACGGTGCGTTTGACATGAACCTCGCGTTTATCAAATACGTCGCAGGCCTGACCGATGGCAGCGGCCGGGTCGAGGCGGCCCTCCGCGGATTCTCAGCGGATCGGATGCTGCTCTTCACAGAGGCGGGCATCCTCGTCTGGCTCGCAGGCAAGATCCTGTGGTGGCCTTTCGGCGCGTTGTTTGCTTGGCGACGTCAACGCGCCACTCAAGCCCAACAGCCACAGATCGCCCCGCGACCGAGCGCCGCACGACCGAGCGCCGCACGACCGAGCCCGCCGAGGCCGACCGCCCCGAGCACGCCGCGGCCGAACACGCCACGCCCGAACCCCGACGTCGCATCAAGGGAGCGTCGCTAGAGGCCCCTCAGAAGAGGCCCTATACTCGCGGTTCGAGTGGGTCACGAACCATCCTGCACAGCCAGCCCAGAGAGTCGTCCATGTCCGTCGAACGGTCTCCGCTTTCGCGTCAGAACTTTGCAAAACTTTTGACGGCTCCCGGCGTATTCGCCGGCGGCTTTCTGCCTTTCGAGCGGGCGGAATGGCGAGGCGACCGTTATTCGCTCGGCAAGGCCGCCGGCAAGACGCCGAAGGATCTGTTTGACGGCGTGAGGCTGCAGGTTGCCGACCCGCGAAACATCGACCGATCCCGCGAACGCGCCGTGCAGCACGACCTCTCATCGGTCGTGAAATCGCTCGAGAAGCTGCGTAGCCACCCGGAACTCGCCGGCGTCGTCCTGTCGCCCGAGATGATTGTCGGTCGTGATCCCGCGAAAGTGAGTCGGGTGCGGTTTGGGTTGGCCAACCCGGCCAACGGAGCGTTCAGAAACGAGGCCGCCGCCGCGGCCGAGTGCCATGCCATCATTCGCCGCGCGATCCGATCCGCGGGGCTGAGCGTCGCCTCCTCATCGCCGTGCGACACGGCGGCCGGGTTCAGGGGGCTGCAGGCGTGGACCGACGGCATCCGGCTGCGACCGTCCCGCGCCGCAGCCGCGCTCTGGTGGGCAAAAAGGGCGGCGGCGGTGGCGACCGTTGGATTTGTCCTGTGGATGATCCCGCCGGTGGCTCGGGGCATTCGAGGCGCCTTTGCCTCGGCCTGGAACAGCTGTGTCGCCGCATACGACAACCTGTTCCCCAAATTGGATCAGCCGTGGAGCATTGAGGCCAGCAATGGCACGTTTACGGACCGCGTGCGGGTGACGTGGCGGCCAGTGCCGAAGGCGACGGGCTATCTGCTGTACCGCGACGACATGACGTTGCCTCTGGAATCCGTAAAGGGCGGCGACACCACGTCGTTCGACGACCTCACGGCTGAGGTCGGTGCCGAAGGCAAGTATGCCGTGCGGGCGACGACGATGTTCACGCACGGAAAACACAGCGACGAGGATACCGGGTACCGCAATATCGAGCCCCCCACGGGCGTCGTGGCGAGCCGTGGCACGGTTCGCGACGCCGTCGAGGTCGACTGGCAGCCGGTTGACGGGGCCGAGCAGTATGTCGTGCTTCGCGATGGGGGCTCCTCGAGGGCCGATCAGGCGACCACCGCCCGTGACGAGTGGCGGGACACATCTGCCCCGGTGGGCGTCGAATGCCGGTATCAGGTCCGCGCGAAACGCGGTGTCGCGACGAGCGAGCCGAGCGAACCTGTGGCCATCGGATACCGCCCCGCTCGCGTGCCGACGGGACTCTCCGCCAGCGACGGCACGAGCACGGCGGGCGTTGAGATCACCTGGAACAAAGTGGATGGGGCCTCGGAGTATCGGCTGAGCCGCTCCTCGCCCGACACCCCGAACGAAACGACAAAACCGATGGATTGCAGTTCGAATTCGTATGTCGACCGCTCCGCCGAACCCGGTCGAAGCTACGTCTATCAAGTCACCGCCGTGACCAGGATGGGCGCTGAAACAGCGGCCAGCAACAGTGACGAAGGCTGGCGGGGTTTCGTGAAGCCTGAGGTCAAGGCGTCACGGGGCGAGTTCACCAATCGGGTACAGGTCAAATGGACACCCGTCCCCGGTGCAGACGGGTATGTGATCTTGAGGGACGGCGCCGCCGCACCCGTGGGCAACGTCGCCCGAGATGCGGCGACGTCGTTTGACGACCTCACGGCCTCGGCGGGCAAGCGGCACTCCTACACCGTGCAGCCGGTCGTGCCGCGGGGGAAGCCGCCAGCGAGCGATCCCGAGGCCGGCTGGCGGGCCGTCGCCCCACCCACGCGTCCGGTCGCGTCCCGCGGGTTCACCGATCGCGTGATCGTCGAGTGGGAACCGGTGGCCGGGGCGGAGCGTTACGACGTGCTCCGGGACGGCGCACCTGTCGGTAAGGTCGCCGGAGGGGCCAAAACTGAGTACGTGGACCAGGCCGCTGCCATCGGCCGACTGTACCGCTACACGCTCACCAGCGCGACCGAGGAAACGGGCCCGGGACCTGCGTCCAAGCCGGCCGAAGGGTATCGGAATCTCGAGAAGCCGAAAAATGTTCAGGTTCGCCGCGAGGGCGACACGCTGCTCGTCACGTGGCAACAGGTGACCGGGGCGAATCGATACGAGATCCTGCGAAGCGACAACCAAAAGGGCCCGCAGGGATTCGCCGACGGTCCGACCTGGCAGGACGACCAGCCAGCCGAAGGTCCGGTCACCTACCGCATCCGGGGCAGAACCGACACGGTCACCGGCCCCGAGAGTGAACCGGCATCCCTGCCTTAGGCGGAGGAGGCTCTGGGCCCACTCGGCAGCGGTCGATCGTCACACGGCATGCTTGACACTTTCCGTGAAAAACCTATCCTCACCGAACACCCCTCTTTGAGGGGCATGCGATCCCTAGATAAGATTGCCAGGCAACGGCAGGGAAGGGTGTCATGAGTGGCATATCCCCGGTACCTGCCGGTCTCCTTCAACACCACAAGGACAGTGAGGCTGGATTCGCGGGGGTGCCGCGACTGTTCGGATAGTGGCCGTGGCACACCGCCGTGTCCGATCATCCGCTCGATCCGGCCGACGGCCCGTGACCTTGCAGCATTTCGACCTCTTCCCCATCCGTTTCTCTCCTGAGCTGACATGATTTCTCCAAACCTCCTCGCTGAAATCAAGACGTTGCAGGGCCACTATGCCGGAGTCCTCGGGGCCCTTCTGGACGAATCGCGCACGTCCGTCCGCTCCGGCACGAGCCTTTCGACGATCTGTGCCATGTCGAGGGAGGCAAAGGATCGCTTCGACGCCCTGCTGCAACATTCCCACACCGAGGCGATGACGCAGCAACCGACACCGGAGTTCCGCGTCGCGATCATCGGGTCATCGAACAACGGCAAGACTTCCGTGCTTGCCGAAATGTTCCCCGACGTGGAGGAGCGAGGCCTGTTGATCACCGACGTGAAAGACACGACGTCGCAGGCGCTGATGTTGAAGCAGGGCAACGAATCGGAGATGGTCTTCAAGCCCTGGACATTCGACCAAATCCGCTACTTGGTGGATATTAGCCGCGAGGATCTCGCCCGCCGCAAAATCGAGGTGCATTACCGCGAGGACCACATCGAGATCGACGGCGACGAGTCCGACTTCGAGACCGGTGTAAGGTCAAAATTCAAGTTCGGTCTCAGGCAAAAACTGAAGCCCTTCATTGGCAA
>JBIIOL010000155.1:0-7127 GCA_044336965.1 Pirellulales bacterium
CCCGGCCGGGGCGGCCCCCCCCCCCCGTCCGGCGACGGGGCATGGGCAGCCCCGAACCGCCGCCAACGCAGTGAAGCGAGGGTCTCCTTCTCCTCTCAGGACGAGAAGCGTAGACTCTCAACCATGGACACAGCGCTTTTCAACCGTTCCGAAACCATCCGGGCCCGACTGCTGCAGCTGCGGGACTCTCTTTGACTGGGAGGGACGCAAGGCCTCCGCGACGAAGCTCGAAGACGCGATGGGACAGGCCGACTTCTGGAACGACACGAGCAAGGCGCAGGCCACCGTCGCCCAGCTGAAGACCCTCAACACGCTGCTCAAGCCGCTCGAGGAGTCGCTGGCCGTTGGTCGCGACCTCGAAGCGCTGGAAGAGCTGGCCCGCGAGGACATCTCCCTCGAGGGCGAACTCAAGCAGGAGGCCGACCGCCTCGAGAAACTGGTCGACAGCCTCGAACTCGCCTCGCTCCTATCCGGCCCGCACGACTCGAGCGATGCGCTCGTGTCGATCCACGCCCGGGACGGTGGTACCGACGCCAACGACTGGGCGGAGATGATGCTGCGGATGTATTCAGCCTGGGCGGGCAAGCACGACTACACGATCGAACTGCTCGACCGCCAGGATGACGACGTGGCCGGCATCCAGAGCGCCACGGTCGCCATTCGGGGGCCATGGGCCTACGGCTATCTCAAGGGGGAAATGGGTATCCACCGGCTCGTGCGGATCAGCCCGTTCAACTCCGAGGGCAAGCGGCAGACCAGCTTCGCCGCAGTCGACGTTTCACCTGAGATCGCCGACGACGACACGGAGGTCGAGATCCGCGACGAGGACATCCGTGAGGACGTCTTCCGCGCCAGTGGCGCCGGTGGCCAGCACGTCAACAAGACCTCGAGCGCCATCCGACTCACCCACTTCCCGACGGGCATCGTGGTGCAGTGCCAGAGCGAGCGGAGCCAGCACAAGAACCGGGCGACTGCCATCAAGATGCTCCGGGCGCGGATCGCCCGCATGCAGGAGGAGAAGCGAGAAGCGGATCAACTGGCCCGCTACAAACTGCAGCCCAAGACCGGCTTCGGGTCGCAGATCCGCAACTACTTTCTGCACCCCGACCAGCGGGTCAAAGACCAGCGCACCGGGCACTACGTCGGCAACTTCCAGAGCGTGCTCGACGGCAACCTCGACGGTTTCTTCGACGCCTACCTGCGGTGGAAGGCGTCGGGATCGGCCCCACAGGCCGCTGGCGACGATTCCTGACGCCGGCGCATCCGTCGCTCCAGCCCTCAGGTGCCGCGGCTGGACTGTTTCCGGGGCCGGGATTACGATGAATCGACATGCAGGCGGTTCGAAACCGTGTGCGCACGGTTTCTAAACGGTTTGTCAGAAGGATACGCAAGGTTATTCATGGCGGAAAAAGAACAGGCTCTCGAAGTGGAAGGGGTCGTCACGCAGGCCCTCGCCAACACGCGGTTTCGCGTGCAGATCACCGGCGGCCACATCGTCAACGCACACGTCGCTGGCAAGATGCGAAAAAACTTCATTCGCATCGTGCCGGGTGACAAGGTGAAGGTCGAACTCTCCCCCTACGACCTTACCAAGGGTCGGATCACGTTCCGCGAACGTTAGACCGCCACGGCAGCGTGTCAAAGCCCCCGGCGGAATCCGGGCGATCCCATCGCTTACGCCCCGGGCTTGTATTCACCCATAAAAGCCCTCGGCGCGAGCCGGGGAATCGGCGACCGGCGAAGAGCATCGCCCTGCCGGTTCAACCCGTCGCTTCGCCGCCGGCTTCCGGCTCGGTGGTAGGAGGCTCCTCACGCGACGTGAAAAACTGCTTCAGGTCGCCGAAGGTTCGGAGCGGCTCCTTGCCTTCCTTCATCTTCTTGGTCAACGGCTTGGCGACCTTCTCTGCGGTCGCAACGTAGACCCGCGGCTCCTGCTCCCGCTGCGGCGGACGTCCGCGTCCACCGCGGCCGCCGCCCTGCGGGCGACCACCACCACCCTGCGGGCGACCACCGCCGCCCTGCGGGCGACCACCAGCCTGCGGACGGTCAGTCCGCGGTGTTGCCGGCGCGGCACCGCCGCCGTTGGCTGGCGCACCAGCAGCCGGGACTCGTGGCGGACGGGATGGCCTGCCTTCGGAGCGATTTTGCTGCCGCCCCCGACCGCGGCCCTGCGGCCGCCCCTGCTCCTGAGCGTCGCCCTGCGGTTGTCCGCCTTCCTGCCTCGGCGTGCCGGGCTTGATCATCGTGAGCGCCACCCGCCTGCGACCCTTGTCGAGTTCGAGCACCCAGACGCGGACCACCTGACCGACGCTCACCACGTCGTGCGGATCGCGAACGTATTGATTTGAGAGGTGGCTGATGTGCACCAGCCCGCTGTCGTGCAGGCCGATGTCGACGAACGCGCCGAAATCGACCACGTTGAGAACCGAGCCCAGCAATTCCATGCCGGGCTGCAGATCCTCGAGCTTCAGCACGCCCTTCTTGAAGAATGGCTTGGGCAGATCCTCACGGGGATCGCGGCCCGGGCGGGCCAGCTGTTCGACGATGTCGGCCAGCAGCAACCGACCGACACCCAATTCCCCGGAAAGCGCATCCAGGTCGAGAGCAGCCGTCCGATCGGTCAGCGGCTCCGTCTGCTGGCGTCCGGCGATGTCCTCGCGTGATCCGCCAATCCGCTCCAGCACCTTGGCGGCCACCTCGTAGCTCTCGGGATGGATCCAGGTGGAGTCGAGCGGCTCGACACCACCCGTGATCTTGAGAAAGCCCACCGCCTGCACGAACGCCGCCTCGCCGAAGCCGGGGACCTCGAGGAGTTGGCGGCGGGAGGTGAACGGTCCGTTCTTGGCACGCCATTCGTGAAGGTTGCGGGCCGTGGTCTGGTTGAGGCCGGAAACATACCTGAGCAACGCCGGGCTCGCGGTGTTGACGTCGACGCCCACGTAGTTCACGCAGCTCTCCACGACCGCGTCGAGCGACGCGTGCAGATGGCGGGCCTTGACGTCGTGCTGGTAGAGACCGACGCCGATGTTGGCGGGTTCGATCTTTACCAGTTCCGAAAGCGGGTCCTGCAGCCGCCGACCGATCGAGATCGCCCCGCGGACCGCAGCCTCGTGCCCAGGCAGCTCTTCGCGGGCATAGCTGCTGGTCGAGTAGACGCTCGCGCCCGCCTCGTTGACGACAACATAGGCAACATCGAGTTCCTGCAGCCGTCCCGTCACCAGTTCGGCTACGAGCGTCTCGGTTTCCCGCCCCGCCGTGCCGTTGCCGATGGCCACGACCGTGCACGCATGTGTCGTGACCATTTCGACGATCTTCTCCGCGGCAGCGGCACGCTTCTCAGCCTTGCCGATGATATGGAGAACCGCGTGCTCGAGCGGATTGCCACATTCATCGATCACCACCGCCTTGCAGCCGCTCTTGAAGCCGGGATCCAGCGATAGCACGCGGCGACCGGCCACCGGCGGCTGGAGCAGCAGGTTTCGCAGATTCCGCGCAAACACCTCGACGGCGTGCGATTCGCAGTAGTCGGTCATCTCCCGGCGGAGTTCGCGTTCGAGGCTCGGCAGCACCAGCCTGGTGAGCGCATCGCGAACGCAGCCCTTGAGAAATTCAGCGTGCGGATGGCCGGCTGGCACCAGCACTTCCTCGGCAGCCGCCTGCATTTCCTCGACCGGTCCGTCGATCCGGACTTTCAGAAGCTTGGCACGCTCGCCCCGGTTGATAGCCAGCACGCGGTGCGGTGGCACCCGCTGGACATGCTCTCCATAGTCGAAGAAGTCGCGAAAATGTTTCTCGTCCTTCGACTGGGCCTTGCCTGGGCTCTCCACCCGCTGGCTGGTGAGGCGGGCCTGCCGGTGCATGATGCCCCGCAGCCGCTGCCGCACGTCGGCATGTTCGCTGAAATCGTCGGCGATGATGTGCCCGACACCGAGCAGCACATCGGCCACGCTCGTGACCTGAGAATCCGGATCCACGAAGTCGGTCGCTCGCTTGTCGAGGTCGGCGGCGGCCGGATCGGCCGCGAGAATCTCCCGTGCCAGCGGCTCGAGACGTCGTTGCCTGGCGATCTCGGCCAGCGAGAGCTTGCGAGGCTTGAATGGCAGGTAGAGATCCTCGAGTTGTTTGGCGCTCCCGGCCGCGGCGATCCGGGCTTCGAGGGCGGGAGTCAGCTTCCCCTGCCCTTGGATCGTTCGCAGAATGGTCTGCTTCCGATCGGCCAACTGGCGAGCGCGGCCCACGCTTTCGGCGATCAGGCGAATGGCGACCTCATCGAGCCCGCCGGTCTGATCACGGCGGTACCGAGTGATGAAGGGAACAGTGTTTCCCTCGTCGAGCAGGCGCACAGCAGCATCGACCGCCGTTATCGGCAACCCGAGTCGCTGGGCGATCGGCCCCAGATCGATGAGCGTCGTGGATCCCATCCAACCGGCAGCATGCGCGTGCCTTGCGAGCACTGCAGACCGCACAACTCCACATTCCCCTCGCCGCTCCATGCGTGCACGCACGGATCTCTCAACGAGACTTACCAACGACGAAAATTTAGGGGCAACGCGGGTCGGGTGTCAAACTTCGAGGAATCACCTGCCCCAACCCAGCTCTCCCAGACCCCCTGAAACTGCACCGCTCCCCCCTGCTCTTGACGCGGGTTCGTGCGGTTTTCTATTCCCCGCCAGCCGGCAATCGACGGGCTCCGGGCATGTGCCCGGGAACCATTTGGGCAGCACTTTGACTGTAGTGGATGTGGCAATTGTGACGATCTCGACGTTTGAGCGTGGTGCGGCAGCGGAATCGCCTGCCTGCCAAGTTGCCATCGCGCTGCCGGCCCAGGAGATCTGCACACCATGACCCGCTCCCAGAACTCGTCCACGACCGTCCGCAGCCCCGCCACGCCCTCGCATGACCGCGGCACCGACGCCGGCGGCTTTCTGCCCGCCGTGCCCCTGCTGGCGCTCGATCGTCAGTATGCCGTGCTCCGCGACGCGATCCGCGGTGCCCTCGACCGTGTGTGCGACTCCGGAAAATTCGTGCTCGGCCCCGATGTTCACGACCTGGAAGCCGAACTCTCGCGGTCGCTCGACGTGCCGCACGTGATCTCGTGCGCCTCCGGCAGCGACGCCCTGCTCCTGGCGCTCATGGCCTTCGACATCAAGCCGGGCGACGAGGTGATCCTGCCCAGTTACACCTTCTTCGCCACCGCCAGCGCCGTCACGCGACTCGGCGCGGTGCCGATCTTCGCCGACATCGATCCGATCACCTATCTGATCGACCCGGCCGATGTGAAGAAGAAGATCAGCAAGCGCACGAAGGCGATCATCCCCGTCCATCTGTTTGGACGCACCGCCGACATGGATGCGATCCTGCCGATCGCGACGGCCGCTGGTCTTCCGGTGGTCGAGGATGCCGCCCAGTCGATTCTGTCGACCTGGCACGGCCGCTGCTCCGGCGCGCTGGGCGACGTCGGCTGCTTCAGCTTCTATCCCACGAAGAACCTCGGCGGCGTCGGCGACGGCGGATTTCTCACGACCACCCGCGACGACATCGCGGCGCGGCTCAAACTCCTCCGCGTGCACGGTATGGAGCCCCGCTACTATCATCAGGTTGTGGGCATCAACAGCCGCCTCGACTCGCTGCAAGCCGCTGTGCTCCGCGTAAAACTGCCGCATCTCGATGCCTGGACCGCGGCACGACAGGTCAACGCCGCCCGCTACCAGTCGATCTTCGCCGAGTACGATCTGGCTGCCCACGTGGCCGTCCCCGGAGACGAATCACGCGGCCGGCATGTCTGGAACCAGTTCGTGATCCGCGCCCCGGGCGGCCATCGCGACGCGCTCAGAAAACACCTCGCCGCGTGCGGAGTCGGCACGGAGATCTACTATCCCGTTCCGCTCCACATGCAGCAGTGCTTCGAATACCTCGGATGGCAGAAGGGCGACCTTCCGCAGACCGAACTGGCCGCCGAAGAGACGTTGGCGCTGCCAATCTTCCCGGAGCTCACCGCAGAGGAGCAGCGAACGGTCGTCGGCCGGATCGCCGAGTTCTTCCATGCTCCGCACGTTGGGCAGAACACGGACGACATCCGTCGCACGCACCAGCCGGAAGCAGTCGTCGAAGAGCCGCACTTCGTGCGCCGCATGAACGCCGTCGGGAGAGCCGACGACGTGCGGTGCTGATTACACGAAAAACACGACATCCTGTCGTTTTTTCTTGGCAAACGCAGTTTGCTGGTACTGCGCATGGCATCCTGCCATGCAATCGTCACAAGCGTCCGGAAACATCGGCATCTTGCCGACCGCCACTGGCCGCACTGCCTACTTGCTGGCCGTCTTGGCCGCCGCGCCCATCCTCGGACGGCAGATGATGAACGTGCCCAGACCGATCGAGAGCACCATGACAACGTAGCTCGGGCCGTATTTCATCAGGCTGCTGGAAGCGAACCCCGCAGGGGCCCCGGTCGCCGGCGCGGCGGCAGGGGCGGCCGGTGCACCGCCGGCGGGAGCGTTTGCAAAATTTTCCGCCATCTTCGCCCCTGGCACGTTCGCCATGGGGTTCGCGGGCTTCGCGGCCTTGGCCGCATCGGGAGCAACCAACGCAGCTCCCGCCTGAGCCAGCAGCGGGGTGGCGTTTGCCGGGGCAGCCGGCCAGACCGTCGCCAGAATCGCGATCGCGGCACCAATGCCGCGAGCGGCCCAAAAAATGCCGTTGGACAAGCCCATGCGTGAAGCCCCCAGTGCCATTGCTGCCCTCTCCGGTGCGGTACCAGTCGCCTTTTCCAGCCACGGGAATGTACCAAGCAGCCGCCGCGTCGGCGAGGTACATTGCCCGGCAGCCTGAACGTCACCACACGCCCGATCCCACGGTGGGGCACGGGGCGTCGCGACGACAACCGATGGATTGCCCATGGCATCGAAAACAAAACGTGCCCCGAAGGCCGCCGGCACCACCGCGGTCAAGCTCCCCCCGGTCGACGTGAAGACCCGCGGTCTGATCGTCGACCTGGCTGACGAGGTCGCCTCGGCCGCCGAAAAACGCCGTGACCCGCACCTGGAGATCCCCACCCGCAGCCTCTCGAACGTCCGCTTCAACAAGTCGCGGAAGATCATCGAGATGGGCGGCCAGACCAACCGCCG
>JBIIOL010000156.1:0-7116 GCA_044336965.1 Pirellulales bacterium
TCGGCTCCACGGCGGCATTGAGCGCCGCGACACCCTCGATCGCCGGCTCGGGAGATGCCACGGAAGCGATGGCTCCGTCAGCCTGCGGGGTCTCCCCTCGCCGGATCCCGGCAGCGAGAACCATGATCGCGACGATCGGCACGATGACTGCTGCGGCTGCGATCCCGGGATGCCGGCGCGCCGCCGTAATCGAACGACTCACGATGCCCCGGTCGGCCGCGCGACATGTGTCAGAACCCGTCGCGGCCACGCGACCCCAGTGCTCCCGCCCCCACTTTCGCAGCGCCGCATGCATCTTGGCCCGCTCCCAAAACGCGTTCCGCGCCTGCGGCGAGGCCAGCAGTTCTCGCTCGAGCGATGCGCGGTCTTCGCTGACCAGGCTGCCGTCGAGAAAACACTCGATCAGCTCGTTCACGTGGGGTTTATTCATTGCGATCGTCACTCCTCCGAAGCAGCCAATTTCTGTTCGACGCATTCCCGTATCGCAGCCCTCGCGCGGGTGAGCGCGACCCGCACGCTCGCCGGCGTCCAGCCGATCGCCTTGGCAACGTGCCGAGGCTTCATGGCATTCTGGTATCGCAGGCTGACGATCCGCCGGGCCTGTGGGGCGAGGCCACCGATGCATTCGTCCAGAAATCGCATGTAGGCACCAGACAGGCCAAACGGCTGGTGGCTGGCCGAGAGCACCTCGAGCACGGCATCGGAGAACGGCGTCGCATCGGGCTCGGCCCGGCCGCCGATCTCGCGAATCTTGTCGCGGGCCACGACAAACAGCCACTCGAGGAAGCTCCGCTTGGAATCGTAGTGGTCGGCCCGCGCCGTCACGGCGACGAACGTCTCCTGAACGACGTCGTCAACAAGTTCGGGCTCGGGCATGAGCGAAGCGACGAAGCCCTTCAATTCATCGACGTGTTCGATGAAGAGCCGCTGCACGAGTTCGCGTTGCGTTTCAGTTGGCATCGGTTGGCCTGTCAGACATCATCGATCCTGCCCGTACTCGCACCGAAGCGGTCTTCCTCGACGCCCAGTTGTTCGAGCATGCGAACGAAGAGGTTGGACAGGGGCCTGTTGTGCGTGCGGTCGCACTGCACGTGCCCCTGGTGCCGAAAGCCGCCCCCGGCCAGAAAGATCGGCAGGTTCTCGCAGGTATGGGCCGACGCATTCCCGAGATTGCTCGCGCTGAGCACGACCGTGTGGTCGAGGAGTGTCGCATCCCCCTCGCGGATCTCGTCCATCGAGGTCAGGAACCCGTTCAACAATCGCAGTTCCTCCTCCTCGATGATCGCCAGTTGCTCGATCTTGGTCTCGTCCTTGCCGTGGTGGGACGCATCGTGATGGCCGAGCGTGAGCCCATCGAGCTTGGCGCGGCCGGCATCGCCCATGGTGAGCAGGATAACCCGCGTGGAATCGGTCTGCAGGGCGAGCCGCGTGATGTCGTACCAGAGCATCTCGCGGGCGACGAGGTCCTCGTTGGCCGGATCGGCCTTCGGAGCCGGGGCAGTGACGGCGGGCTTGGGCGTGGTCACCCAGGCCTCGGACCGCAGCAGGTTTCGCTCCGTGTCACGGATCGCGCCGAACATCAGGTCCAGCCGCCGGCGATCGTCGGGCCCGAGCCGCCGGCCAACCGCCCGCGCCTGCTCGCCGACCTGGTCGAGGATACTGCGGCCCGTCTTGAGCCGCTCGACCTCGGTCGCGACCTCCGAAGCGGTGCCATTGATGAAGAGCTTCCTGAAAACCTGTGTCGGCTGCCGCTCGCTCGGCACCGGCACCCCTTTGGCAGTCCACGAGAAATGCCACTGCACGGGCGGGCCGATGACAAGGTTACGAAACCGGGTCGCGTCCCCGATCCGCTCGGCCACATGCTGGTCGAGCGAGATTGTGTTGTGGTGTTCCTTGAGCGGCTCCTTGATCCGGTCCCAGTGGACGCCGGTGAAGAGCCCGGGCTCGCTGTGGTGGTTGTAGTAGTTGAGGTGCGACATTCCGGAAAAGAGCGTGAATCGTCCCCGATTGGGCTCGAGATGCTGAAGGTAGCGGGTGGTTTCGTACGCGGGTCCGGCCGTTTCAGGAAACAGGAACGGGGCGTGGAGCCCGAGGTTGCGGGCGATCAGCAGCAGCCGCATCGGCGGCCGCGCGTCCGCCGCCGGGGCCGCCCGCGGCAGCATGGCGTTCAACGCGGGCAAAGCGATGCCCACGGCTCCAGCCCTCAGCATATGGCGTCGGGAAATCGGGCAGCGGAGGTTGACTCGCATGGGAGAGGCTTTCACTTGTGGAGAAACGGCCGGCTTTCAACGACGGCATGGATCAGGCTACGAAGGCCATAGTCTTTTTCGCGAACCTGCTCGACGATCGCCGCGATGTCGGCCCGGTCGGCGAACTGGACGGTCGCCCCCGTCGCGTAGACGAGCAGCTTCGAGGCCAGGGCGAACGCCAGGGCGTCCTTGTCCTCGAGCAGGAGCCGCTTGTATTCGTCGACATCGGCGAAGGGCCGGCCGTCGGGCATCGTGTAGCCGACTTCGACGGCGGGACCGCGGTGCACCCGCCGCTTGATCCGCGGAACTTCAATGACCTTGCCGGTGGACTCCGACACGCGGTAGTGGTTCCGCCAGCCGCCGATCACATCGAAAGACTCGAGCGCGAAGCCTGGTGGATCGATCACCCTGTGGCACCCGGCGCAGGCGGCGTTCGATCGGTGTTTTTCCAACTGCACGCGGATCGTGGTCGCACCGCGAATGTCGGGCTCGATCTTCGGAATGTCGTCGGGAGGTGGAGGCGGCACGAGGCCTAGGATTTTTTCCACCACCCACTTCCCGCGGAGGATGGGCGAGGTCTTCGCGCCATCGGCCGTCACCTTGAGGATGCTCGCCTGCGTGAGAAAGCCACCGCGATGGCTGCCGGCGGGCAACACTGCCTTCCGGAGTTCGTGACCCGGCATGTCCGGCAGTCCGTAGAGCGCGGCGAGCGGCTCGTTGAGAAAGGTCCACTCGGAGTGGATACCCTCCAGGAAGCTCCCGTCGTGCGTAAGCAGGTCGTGGAAGAAGAGCTGCGTCTCCCGCAGGCACGAGAGCCGCAGGGCGTCGTCGAACTCCGGATAGAGCTTGCCGTCGGGTGACGTGGCGTCGATCCGCTGGAGGTCGAGCCACTGGTCGGTGAAGGACCGCTCGAACCGCGCCGCCTTCGGGTCGGCGAGCATCCGCTCGACCTCCGCATGCCGACCTTCCGGCCGGGCGAGATCGCCGCGATCCGCCGCCGAGAGAAGCGTTTCGTCCGGCGGTCCATTCCAGAGAAAATAGGAGAGACGGCTCGCGAGAGCATAGGCATCGAGCAGCCCTGGCTCCTCCTCGAGCAGGAGAAAGTGGGGTGAGCAGAGCACAGCCTTGTAGCCGTTGCGCATCGCCTGGTGGAACGGCACTCCGGCATCGAGCTCTCCATGGACGCGGCCCACGTACTCGGTGAGCACAGACTCCGGCACCGGCCGCCGGAACGCCTTGGGCAGGAACCGTTTCAGGAGCCGTGCGGCGTCCTCTTTCGGCTGCTTCGACACCGGCACCCACGGATCGTGCACGCCCGCCACGGGCGGCTGCTTCGTGACCTTCGAGAGCTGCTCGAATGGCAGTTCATCGAACAGGATTCGGCAACTCGCGGGCGGCCACGTCTCGACCGTGCCGTCGTCCTTGAGCGGTCCCTCGACCTCGAACCTGCTGATCGCGAGCGCCGACTTGTCCCAGACCTCACCCTTGCGATGCTTGGGAATGACATAATCGCGACCCCAGAGCGTGACACCGAAGATATGGACGGTCTGCTCGGTCGTGAGGTCGAGTTCTGTCTCCACGGTCTTCGTCGAGTCGACCGGAATGTCGCGCCAGTCCTCCAGATCGGGAGCATCGGGCTTACTGGCCCTGTGGCTGTGCACACCAAATCCGATCGGCAGCGGCTTTCCCTCACTGTTTCTCGCCTGTGCCGTGACACGCACGCGGTATCGCCCCCCCCGCGGCGCCCATGGGGAGATGATCGCTGTGTAGGGATAGAAGAGTCGCGATGTGACGATGAAGGCGCCGTCCTCGACCCAATTCCCGTAGTTGGCGAACACCTCGGCCTTTCGCTTGAACAGGCCGGGGCCATCCTCCGCATAACGTAGCGGCGTGAACTTCTTTTCAGGCATCGCCTCGGCGAGGGCCTTGTCGGCGGCTTCCTGGTAGGCCTCGAAATGAGCCGCCGACAGCGTGAGCCCGGCCCCCACCTTGTCGAAACCGGCGGTCACGGCGTCGTCGGGAAACAGGTCCTTGACCGCCACGTTGATCCCGAGCAGTTCGTTGACGGTGTTCTCATATTCGACGCGGGTCAGCCGACGCACCGGCCCTCGGCCCTCGGTCGCCTGACGGGCAACCCCAGCCTGCCTCAGACCGGTTGCGAGTTGAACGAGGAAATCGTCCTTCTCCGCAGCCACCGGCCGCTCCTCTTCAGGAGGCGGCATCTCGCCGCGGGACACGCGATCGTAAATGCTTTCCCAGACATCCGCGGAGGACGGCTGATCCGGGTCGAAGGCAAGGTCTTCGAGGTTGAGTCCCGACTCGTGGCCGTTACGATCGTGGCAGGCGAGGCAATGACTTTTGATGAACCGCGTGACCGCCGCCGGGGCGACCGGGGCGGCGTGAGCATCGCTGCCGACCGCTGCGAGCATCGCACACGCGACGATCGCTCGAACCAAACGGTCGAGACCGCAGATACAAAATCGGTGGGAAACCATCATGGGTGTTCTTCGCATTCCCGGAGGCAGTCACTTCCGCAGACAGGCCGGTGACACACCCTGGCGGAGCCCGTCGCAGCAACCCGCGACCGTGGATTCCAACACTCTCTTCGAATTTAGCGGCTCGAACATCTCGGGCAGTCCGAAAATGCCCGTGAAACGTTAGCTGCCCGCCTGGGAGCCGATGAAGGCACACGGCGTCAATGTCGATTGCTAACGTTTTTCGGGAAACTCGGGCCGCTCGATCGTTGCTCCCCAAACAGTAGACCGATAAATTTTCCGAAAGGGTGTCGTTGCTGACGGCACGAGAATCGACGGGAACTGTTAGAGGAATGCTATGGGGAGGCAAGCCACGCAAGCCACTTCGGATCCCGTTGCAGGCCGAGGCTTTGTGCACGGAAGCCGCCGCGGCTTCACGCTCGTCGAACTGCTCGTGGTGATCGCCATCATCGGCATGCTCGTCGGCATGCTCCTTCCGGCCGTCCAGGCCGCCCGGGAATCGGCCCGCCAGACGCAGTGCAGTAACAACATGCGGCAGTGGGCTCTCGGCATGCAGAGCTATCACGACGTTTATGGCGTGTTGCCGCTGGGCGTGAGCCGGTGGCAGTGCATTCAGACCTCTTGGGTGCCGACCCTCTGGCCGTACGTTGAGCAAGTCGGTCTGGCGACAAACTTCAAATACAATCAACTCTTCGGCGATTGGCCGAACGTGAAGCAGGCCACCGCCTCTCCCGTCGGGCCTGCGAGCGTGCGGCTTCCGATCTACTACTGCCCGAGCGATCGCCCGAATGCCTTCCAGACGAACGCCAGTAACAATTACATCACCGCACGGCTGAATTATGCCACCAACAGCACGAACTTGGTCCGCGGGGGCAAGACCTTTCCGGGCCCCTTCAACCAACTCTACACGCGCGTGAAAAAGGACTGCACCGGCTCTGGATGGATCTCGTTTGAACCACGCGGCTACAAGGGAACGGAGACCGCGAAGTTCCGCACCATCACCGACGGCCTGTCGAAGACCATGATTTTGTCCGAGGTCAACATGATCGACACTAATGCCGAGAGCCCGATCGACCCCCGAGGCTCGATGTACGGGACATCCTTTTTCGACGCCGCCAATGCGACGCCCAATTCATCGTTCGACGTCGTCCCCTCCTGGTACACGGGCAGCAACTATTCCTGTGCGAACATCCCGCCAAAACTTCCCTGCCAGGCAACGGGCACGGGCGACACGTTCAGCTTCGTCGCCCGCAGCAAGCACCCGGTCGGCGTGCAGGTTGCCTTCGCTGACGCGTCGATCCAATTCATGGCCGACGCCGTCGATCTTGCCGTCTGGCAGGCGGCCGGCACGAGCAGCGGTGGGGAGACGCTCGCTCCATGACACATCGTCGCCTTGATCGCGCTTCAACGTCCCGAAGCCCAAACGTTTTTGCGTGCACCATGATGTTGGCCATCGCCGCGCTCGTCGCGACGGGCTGCGGACCATCAACGCCAGTCGTGGAAGGCACGGTCTCGCTCGACGGCGTGCCGATCGACGCCGGCACGATCGAACTGCTTCCTGCCGACGGCAAAGGGCCAACCGCGGGCACCGGGATCACCGCCGGCCGCTATCGAATCGAAGCCCCAGAGGGCGTGAAGAAGGTGCGGATCCGTTCCCCGCAGAAGGATGGCACGAAAATACTCGATCCGGGCGGTAGCGGAGAGATGGTGGACCGCCGCGTGGAAGCGATCCCCGACCGCTACAACGAGAACACCGATCTCGAAGTAACGATTAAGCCGGGTTTGAACAAGCACAACTTGACGCTCGTAGGCAGCATGGTCGGCAAGCGTTAGGCTCTTCGTCGGAGGGAAAATCCATGAATTCTACGATCATCGGCAGGGCCTTTGTCGGCCCGCATCGCCCCGGGTGTGACCAGACCCGGCGGGCCTTCACGCTCGTTGAACTGCTCGTTGTGATCGCGATCATCGGCACGCTCGTCGGCCTGCTCCTTCCGGCTGTCCAGGCCGCCCGGGAATCAGCCCGACAGACGCAGTGCGGCAACAACATGAGGCAGTGGGCCCTCGGCATGCAGACCTACCACAACACCTACGAAACCCTGCCGCTGGCCGTGACCGACTGGCCGTGCACCAAGCACACGTGGTTGCCGAGCATGTGGCCCTTCATCGAGCAGATCGACCTCGCGAATCGCTACAACTGGGGCTACGGCATCATGCTGTGGCCCAACGTAAACAACACGAACACCAAGCCTCTCCCGGTGAGTGTCGCGCGGCTTCCGATCTATTATTGCCCGAGCGATCGTCCGAATGCCTACTCGACAGACGCCAGCAACGGTCGAACCATGGCGCGGCTCAATTACGCCACCAACAGCACG
>JBIIOL010000157.1:0-7104 GCA_044336965.1 Pirellulales bacterium
CAAGGGTGTGCACTACGCGATGGAGTTCCTGCCGCAGCAGAACAAGCGAAACGCTGGCGACGAGGTGCAGGGGCAGATCCTGGCCGAGGGCAAGGACGTGGTCGTGATCGGCGGCGGCGACACCGGCTCCGACTGCGACGGCACGAGCAACCGGCAGGGCGCGAAGAGCCTGACGCAGTTCGAATTGCTCCCGCAGCCGCCGGACCTCGGGAAATATCCGCGCCGCAGCCAGCGGCCGGCGAACACTCCGTGGCCGAACTGGCCGGTGATCCTGCGGACGAGCTCCTCGCACGAAGAGGGCTGTCGGCGCGAGTGGGGCATCCTGTCGAAGGAGTTCCTCGGCGACGACAAGGGCCACGTGCGGGCGGTAAAGACCGTGCGGATCGAATGGTATACCGACGAAGCATCGGGCCAGCAGAAGTTTCGCGAACTGCCGGGCAGCGAGCAGGAGTGGCCCTGCCAGTTAGCGCTCCTCGCCATGGGCTTCATGGGCCCGGAGAAGCAGGGGCCGATCGCCGACCTCGGGCTCGAGCTCGACCCACGTGGCAACGTGAAGACCGGCAGCGACTACAAGACCAGCCGGGACGGCGTGTTTGCCGCGGGCGACTTGCGTCGCGGGCAGTCGCTTGTCGTGTGGGCGATTCACGAGGGCCGTGAGGCGGCCCGGTCGGTCGACCTCTGGCTGATGGGCCAGACCAACCTGCCGAGCCTGTCAGCGGGCGAGTTCGCCGTGCATGCGTGAGCATCCCCCGGCTCACGCCGGGGGCTTTCATGGGAATGGACGTTGCCGCCATACAAGCCCTGAGCGTCAGCAACGGGATCTGGGCGGGCTTATCGCACGGGCTTATTTCGAGGTGAGCGGAAAGTCGAAGACGCCGTTTTTGCGGACTTCTATCTTCAGCGGCTCCTTGTCGTACTTCGGCGGGGTGGCGTTCGGCGTCTCGTCCTCCGGGGCAAGCCCTTCACGACTGCCCGCGATGGCGAACCTTACGGTCTTGTCCCCCGGCGAAACCCATGTCGTGTATCGACCCCCGACGATCACGGCACCGCCCGGAACGTCACCTTGTTTCACGATGTCGAACTGGATCCCACCCTCTTGAACCGGCACTCCGTCGAGTGTGACCGCTCCGGAAATCCGGCAGTTGCGCGGCCCTGCTTTTCCACAGCCGGAGCAGACGACAGAGGCCAGCACAGCAACGGCCACGGCCATATGCCGAGCCAATCGTTCCGCAGCATCACGCTGACGACGGGCTTTCATGACGATCTCCTCAATTGCCAAAGGGTGGTGAAACTGCCTGACCGTCGTACCTACACGCAAGTTTCTGCCAGACACCCATTTTCGTCGGGTCGAGCGCGGTGTTCCACGCGGTCGGCACACCTCCCGCCGCCCAGCTCTCTACAGAATCGGTGACGAAGCCGACCGAGCCGTCCATCATGGCTACCTGGACGCCACCCAGATGACGGCTCCGGGCGGCTGTTGACCTCCCGGTCGAGTTCACCGCAGTGCAGGGCGTCCATTGCTGCCATTCAGAGTCGGAACTGGTCTGGCAATACTGAATGCTGTCGATCGTGCCGGAGTTGGGCTCGTTCCGCGCGTTGAAACCATACCCGATGAGTTCGGCATCCCAGATGCACCCGCGGGGCTCGTAGTTACTCCCCAGTTGACTGCTCACAAGAGTCTCTGCAATGACCAGCGTCTTTGACAGACCGTCGGTGACTTTCTTCATCCGCATCTGCGATTCTTTGTAGAAAATTCCATCGGTCCCACTGCCCCAGGCATAGTCGATCGCCATAGCGCCCACGTTGCCACTGTAGTTCCCGAAAATCCCACGAGGTTTCACATTCCGAGAGTTCGGATCGGACGGACACCACACGACCGGAACCGGCGACGAAGAACAGCTGCTGAAAAACGCGATCGTCGACCAATTAATTCTCGCGTAGACATCGGCGTACTCGACGAACGGCAGCAGGTAGACGAACCATCCGGCCCGCTTGCCGCCCGTGGGCCCCGATGTCGTTTGCCCTGACGGCAAGCACCCCTTGGCGTCGTGATGGTTCTGAAGCGCCAACGCGATTTGCTTCATGTTGTTGCTGCAGCTCGACCGGCGGGCGCTTTCGCGAGCTGCCTGAACCGCAGGGAGCAACAGCCCCACCAAGGTGCCGATGATGGCAATCACCACGAGGAGTTCCACGAGGGTGAATCCGCCGCCCCCGGGCAGACGAGCTTGCCGCTGTTCTCCACCACGCACGAATGATTGAGCCATAGACCCCCCAAAAAAAGAAAGAACTGAAAATAAAATTGATCAGGACAATGCTACCGGCGCGCACGAATCACGGATCACAAATTCAGGCATCAACCGCACCGCTCGCGGCGTATTCGATGAGACGCGGGCCTCGAGCCTGTCGAGGAGCAGTCTCGCCGCGTTGGCACCGATCGCGGTCGCGTCCTGCCTGACCGTTGTCAGCCGCGGCCGCAGCCCGTGGGCTTCGATGAGGTCGGCAAATCCGATGACAGACAGGTCGCTGCCGATTCGCAGCCCAGCCAGCTCGGCAGCCGCGTAGACATGAACTGCCATCTTGTCCGATGCGGTGAAGATCGCAGTCGGCCGGTTTGGGCCCGTCAGGATGTCCCGGGCGATGGCCTCGCAGTCGCTCTTCGCGCATTCCACGCAGCGATAGGTCATGCCGGCCTCGGCACGGATGACTTCCTCGAAGCCGCGTCTGCGATCCACGTAGGTCGAGACCCAGGGTTCTCCGGTGATGTGCGTGATGCGTCGATGGCCGAGAGACAGCAGGAACTCGGCCGCCATACGCCCGCCCGCCTTGTCGTCGGTGCCGCTGAAATCGGCATTCGTCCGGGCAAGCCGGCGATCGACGGCGACCAGCGGCAGGCCCCGCTCCCAGACCTCCTTGAGGTAGTTTTGCGTCACCGATTCATCCGAGGGGAAGAAGATCAGTCCATCGACCCGGTGTTCTATAAGACGATGCAGAAAGGTGAGCTCGTCGCCGTCCCTGATCGCGCCCGGTCCATTGCCATGAAAATGCACGATTGGCAGATAGGCGTGCTCGGAGAGCGTGTCGTGGATGCCGCGGATAATCTGCGCCTGGAACCACGATCCGATCGGCACCATCACGCCGACGGTTCGGGAACGGCCGCCCAGAACGGCGGATGCGAGCCGGTTGGGCCGATACTTCAGCCGCTGCGCCACGGCCAGAACTCGCTCGCGAGTCGACGCGGCGACGATCCCCCGGCCGCTGATTGCCCGCGAAGCGGTGATCACAGACACCCCAGCCGCCTCAGCAACCTTCCGGATGTTGGCTTTGCGAGCGATTGATCGTTTCAACGCCGGCATCACGTTCCCTCAGCACAGTACCAATGCACAGCACGAATATCTGTTTGGTTTTCCGCCCTCGATCGACTATGGTACATGTATCATTCCGGGCTTACAAGTATTCTTTTCGTCGACATTATTCGCGAACATGGTCAAGCTCCCGGCCCTCAGCCTGCTCCTCGCTACCCTCGCGGCCACCGCTGCCGGTGCCGCCGAACCTTCGGTCGTGGCCAGGGTCAAGGCCTCGACCCCACCGCTGCTGGCCACCCATTGTGCGGACTGCCACGGGCCCGATGACGCAGGTGGCGGATTTCGAATCGACACGCTCCCGGCGGAGATCGACTCAGCCGACACGGCCGACCGTTGGCGAAAGGTGCTCAACGTCTTGAATGCCGGAGAGATGCCGCCGAAAGACGCCGAGCAACTCGCGGCCGCTGCCAAGGCCGACCTGCTGGAGGATCTCTCCAAGGCGATCGTCGTGGCCGGCAAGGCACTGGCCGACACCGGCGGCCGCACCACGATGCGACGGCTCAACCGTCGCGAGTATGCCAACACGCTCCGCGAACTGCTCGGTGTGCAGCCGCGTTCAGACGGGCTGCCGGCCGACGGCGGCTCGGGCACATTCGACACCGCCGGCGAAAAACTTTTCATCTCGGCAGATCAGATCGAGCAATACCACGACATCGCCACGTCCGCGATCCAGGAATCGTGGAGGCGGTATGGCATGGTGCATCCATCCCGCACCCACCGGATGGAGGCCGAGACAAGCACGCCGGGTGTGCGAAGCAGGCTGGCCTCGCGGCTGGACGACCGCCGCCGGTTTGTTCTGTGGAAAAATGCCGTGGAGGCGGCCGCCCGCAAGCCGGAGAATCAGGCCGCCGTCGCCGACATTCGCAAGGCGAAGCCCAACCAACCCGAGCCACTCCTGCACGGCTGGCAGGAACTGCAGGGTGCCCCATCCCCGAAGGAGTTCCAGTTCACAGACTCCGTTCACGCGGTCGAGATGGGCAGCCGCGACTGGAATCTGCGGGTGCCCTACCACACGGCCTACGCGTCGCATGCTGCCGTTGAAAAAGGCGCTTTCCTCGGCGTCAACGACCCTTATGTGAACATCCACCTGCAGTATCGTGTGCCGGGCGGCTGGCCTCCGGGCGCCTATGTGCTCAGGCTCCGTGTTGCGGCGACGGAGGAGTCTCTCCCCGAACGACGGTTCGTTGTCTGTGGCCGCGCGGGGGCGGAGGACGGGCCTGCCGACTGCTGCGAGGTCACGGGCTCGATGAAAGAGCCGCAGATTATCGAGATCCCGGTCGAATCCGAGGGCTCGCAACTCTTTGTGCTCAGGGAGAAGGGCAGCTACGACAACGACAATCGGGGGCATCGCATCTTCTTCGACGCCTTCAATGCCAACGGCATCGGTCCGCCGCTGGGCATCTGGATCGACTGGGTGGAACTCGAGGGGCCTTTGCCCACGAAGCAGCAGGCCCCGGCGGCACTTGTCGAACTGCTCACCGTGCCGGCCGTCGAGCAACCGGCCGCGACGAAGCCCTCCGCCGAGCAGGATATTCGCGGCGTGCTCGAACGGTTTGCCACACGGGCATTCCGCGGCCGCCAGCCCGAGCCGGCGTTTCTTGACCGTCTTCTGGCGATCTACGAGCAGGAGCGGGCTGGTGGCCGGCCGTTTCGCGAGGCGGTGACGGAATCGCTGGCGACCATGCTCTCGTCGCCGCACTTCCTCTATCTGGCGGAGCCAACGGAATCGCAGAAGCGAAGGCCGCTCGACGGGCTCGAACTCGCCAGCCGACTCTCCTACTTCCTGTGGAGCGGGCCGCCGGATGACGCCCTCCTCGCGTCTGCCCGTTCGGGCGAGCTGCTGAAGCCGGAAGGGCGGGCCGTACAGGTCGAGCGGATGCTCGATGATCCGCGATCGCGGGAGTTCGTCACGGCGTTCACGCATCAGTGGCTTGGAGTCGAACGGCTCGACTTTTACCAGTTCAAGGATAGCGTTTATCCCCGCTACGACCCGAAGACCAAGGAAGCCTCTCGGCAGGAAATCTACGAGACTGTCGCGATGCTCTTGAAGGAAAACCTGAGCCTTCGCAACCTGCTGAAGAGCGATTTCGTGGTCGTCAATTCGATGATGGCCAACTACTACGGTCTCGATGGGGTCCGTGGCGACGAGTATCGGATGGTGAAGCTGCCGGAAGGCTCGCCTCGGGGCGGGCTCCTCGGCATGGCGGCCGTGGCCGCCATGGGAAGCAATGGCGAACAAACGAGCCCGGTGGAGCGGGGCGCATGGGTGCTGCGGAAACTACTCCACGATCCGCCGCCGCCCGCCCCACCCAACGTGCCGCAGATCACGAGGCTCGAAGGCCAACTGCTCACCACCCGCGAGCGTCTTCGGATGCATCAGGAAGAGCCACAGTGCGCCTCCTGCCACCGGATGATCGACCCAATCGGGTTCGGCCTGGAGAACTTCGACGCCGTCGGCATGTGGCGGTCGAAGGACTCGTATCAGAAGCCCGGTGTGGGCACGAAGGAATGGGAGATCGACCCGTCCGGGGCGTTTCACAACGGTCCTGCGTTCAAGGATTTCAATGAACTGCGGGAGATTGTGGCCTCTCGCCACACCGACTTCGCGACGGGCTTCACCGAGGCCCTGCTTACGTACGCCCTTGGCCGGCCGGTGGGGTTTTCAGACGACGACCTCGTGAAGGCGATCGTTGACCGGGCCGCTACCAACGACTTTTCCGTCCGCGAGTTTATCCATGCGGTCGTCCAGAGCCCGGCTTTCTGCACGAAGCAATAGATCTCAAACTCCGCCGCCATACGTTCCGGAGATGCCCCCATGCCCATGCCGTCCCGCCGCCGGGTGCTCCAGGCAGCGACCACGCTCCTGGCCCTCCCCTCGCTCGAATCGCTCGGCTTCCGCAGGTTTGCACGGGCGGCAGTGGCCGCCCGGCCGAAGCGGATGGTCTGCCTGGGCATCGGCTACGGCGTGACCGAGGAGACATGGTTTCCGAAGAAAGACGATGTCGGCGCCGGCTACACGCTCACCGATGGGCTCGCGCCGCTCGCCCGGCACAAAGACAGCTTCACGGTCGTGCAGGGCTGCACGCACGCATTCGCGGGCGACCCGCACGGCGGCAGCACGGTGTGGCTCACCGGCGCCGGCCCCACGAAATCGCTCTCGATGGACCAGGTCGTGGCCGGCCAGCTCGGCAGCGACACGCGGTTCGCGTCGCTTCAACTCAACGGCAGCGAGCCCGGTCTCGACGGTGCTGGACACGGCCCTGGACTGTCCCTGGCCTGGGATCGCCGCGGGAAGCCGATCGCGGGCTTCAACAGCCCTGTGATCGCCTTCCACAAGCTCTTCTCGGCCGACGACGTGCCGCTCGCACAGCGGCAGCAGATGCTCGTCAAAAAGCGGAGCGTGCTCGACGCGGTGCTCGAAGACGCGAAGAGCGTGCAGCGCGGGCTCAGTGCCGCCGACACCGACAAGCTCGACGAATATTTCCAGGGAGTCCGCGATATCGAAACGCGGCTCGCGAAGGAGGAACGCTGGCTGGGAGCGGCCAAGCCGAAGACGCCGCTCCCGCAACCGGGCGAAGGCCTGGTCGGCCGCGAGGAGGTCTTGATCATGTACGACCTGCTCGTGGCGGCTCTGCAGACCGACAGCACACGCGTCGTCACCTACCGCCAGCCGATCCAGCACCTGCTCAAGAGCCTGGGAATTGCGGTGGCCTCCCACGACATGAGCCACTACCACCCCGGC
>JBIIOL010000158.1:0-7069 GCA_044336965.1 Pirellulales bacterium
GCGGCGGCGGGGCTACCGGGTGACCGTCATTACCGCCGGATACTTTCGCGGCCTCGTCGAGCAGGCAGGCCTCGAGTTTGTCGATCCTATGCCGGGTATGGACTTCCGGGAGATGATCCGCAACCCGCGGATCTGGCATCCACTCCACGGCACCCGCACGGTCATCGACCATGCGGTTCGGCCGCTGCTCGAGCCCGTGTATCGCAGCATCCTCGACCACCAGACGCCGGGGCACACGCTCGTCTGCGGGTCGAGTCTGGCGTTCGGCGCCCGCGTCGCCCAGGAGGCGCAGGGGATTCCGCTCGTGAGCATCCACCTCTCGCCGATGCTCTTTCGCAGCGACCGCGAGGGGCCAACGCTGCCGGTGCTGTTCGTGCACCGCGGGCCGGCATGGTTTCGCCGGCTGCAGTGGCGGCTCATCGACGGCGTCGCGGATCGCGTGATCTGCCCGTGGCTCAACGAGTTTCGGGGCCGCTTCGGGCTGCAGCCGGTCCGCGGTGTGTTTCGCGAGTGGATGCATTCACCGCTCCGACTGATCGCGATGTTTCCTGAATGGTTTGCGCCGCAGCAGCCCGACTGGCCTCCTCAGACGCGACTGGCCGGGTTTCCGCTCTACAGCGAGGAAGGCGTCATCGAGCCTGCACCCGATGTGGTGGAGTTCATCGACGCTGGCCGGCCGCCGCTGGTGTTCACGCCCGGATCGGCGAATGTGTATGGCGGCGACTTTTTCGAAGCCGCCGCCGATGCCTGCAAGCGGCTCGGGCACCGAGGCCTGCTGCTGACGCGGTTTCCCGATCAGGTGCCGGCATCGCTGCCCGACGGCGTTCGGCACGTGGACTTCGTTCCCTTCCGTTGGCTGCTGAAGCGATCGGCCCTGCTCGTGCATCACGGCGGCATCGGTTCCATGTCGCAGGCGCTCGCGGCGGGCGTGCCGCAGGTGATCATGCCGATGGCTCACGATCAATTCGACAACGCGGCGAAAGTCGAACGGCTTGGCGTGGGGCGAAGCCTGCCGACCAAACGGTTTCGCGGTCCTGCCCTTGCCGAGATGATCTGCGGGCTACTCGATGACTCTTCCGTGGCCGGTCGCTGCCGCGACGTCGCCGCCCGACTGGCGGATGCTGATGGCCTTGAAACCGCCTGCGATCAGGTCGAAGCCGCGTGGACTTCGCAGCGGGGGGCTTCCCCATCGTGACCAACGCTCATCTGCTCTCGTTCGCCAACCGTCGCTACCGCGGGTCGCTGTCGCGGATCCACCGGGAGGCGAAGGTGATGGATCGATTCGCATCGATCCACACCGTCGATGAGCGTTGGCTTGGGCCCGATTACTGGCAGCAGCATGGCGAGACCGTGCGGCGGCACCGGCGTGGCTATGGCCTTTGGACATGGAAGCCACACGCCATCCGTCGCCACCTCGAGCAACTGCCCGTCGGCGACATGCTCGTCTACAGTGATGCCGGCTGCTCGCTCAACGCCGAGGGACGGACGCGACTGGAGGAGTATTTCGCGCTGGCCGCCGGCCATCCGACGGGCGTGCTCGCCTTCACGCTCGACGGCCTCGTGGGGCAGTGGACGAAGCGGGCCACGCTCGCGGCATTCCATGCCGACGATCCTGCGATGCGTGCGCGGGAGATGGTGGCGGCCACGGCACTCGTGTTTCGGGTCGGGCCTGAGACGCTCGATCTCGTCCGGGAGTGGGAGTCGCAGATGCGGAATGTCTCGCTCATCGACGGGTCGCCCTCGCCGCAGGGGGAGCACCCGGAGTTTCGCGACCACCGTCACGACCAGAGCATCTTCACGCTGCTGGCCTACGAGCGGGCGTTGCAGCGGATCCCCGATGAAACCTGGTTTGGTGACGAGTGGGATGGCTTCCGCCAGTTTCCCATCCACGCCCGCCGCTGGCGGCACTCACTGCCCTGGAGCCAGGGCTGGATGCGGCGCGGGCTGTGGCGAGTGTAGGAATCGCTCGTATCTTCTTTTGCTATCCCGTGATCAGCGCTGGAGCGAACAGTCGGACGAGCCAGCCCGCCTTCGGCAAAACAGGAACTGCCACGGATCCCGCCAGCCGGAGCGTCAACGGGATGCGCGAAGCTTTCAGCAACTGCAATAAGGGCAACGTAGCACTGCCATAATTTCGCAGTGTCCACGCAGAGTGGAGCGTCGACAGATCGACCGTAACCCCGCCGCCGTCAGCACTGATCACGACCGGGCGACCATCGAAAGTTCCCGTGAGTCGCCCGGCCAAGATCAGTTTGGGGATGTGCCTGTGTCCCGCGTGCGAATCTTCATGGTCCCGTGCAGAACCCATTCGGCATGCTCGGCTGACGGGCCTGTGCCGCTGGGGATTTTGATGTGCATGTTGTCGAACTCGTACGTGATCTCAGCACGGCGACCTGTGAGATTGTCGTAGAGACCGATCAACAGGTCTGGCCAGTTATTGGGCTGGTCGTTGGACATAGGGAAGGCTCCGGGTAGGTTGCGAACTCGGCTATCTTAGGCACAACACGCCGAAAGACAAATCAGCCGGCAGTTGGATCACAGCCCAGTCGCGGCCGCTACTCGACCGTGCCTCGGCACTCGTTGGCGAGTAGCTGCGGACGACACGAGTCACTGCCACGGTAGCCGAAACTCGACGGGCTCGCGCTCGAAAGGCAAGCCAGAGAAAAGATACAGAGCGGGCGAAGGGACTCGAACCCTCGACATCCAGCTTGGGAAGCTAGCGCTCTACCAACTGAGCTACGCCCGCAAAAAAACCAAACTCGCCGCATTTCCCGTGGGAGACGCCGCTCAACACACTGTATCGGCTTTCGGGGACGCTGTGCAATCCGTACAGTTTCCTCAGCCCACGGGGGCGATATCTCGCCCAGGCTCGCGTCTGCAGGCAGATCCCGAAAACGGTAACTACGATTCGCTGCTCGTGGTTACTTGATATCGCGAGAATGGTCCGCGGAAGAGGGCTCGCCGGAGAATTCGATGAAGGCTTGGGTGCGAGAACTGGCGTCACGGAGGTTCCCCAAGGGGGAGTATTCCCAAGGCGGGCAGGACGGCATTCTCGCCGAGATCTTCCGCCATGTTTCCACGGCGAACGTGCCCCCTTTCTGTGTCGAGTTCGGGTTCAATGCTGATTCGCTCGATGGGGGCTCGGGGGCCAACGTCGCTCGCCTCGTGCTCAAGGAAGGCTGGCGGGCGCTCCTCCTTGACGGGAGTCACGAGAATCCTTCGATCAACCTCCACCGAGAGTTCCTCACCTCAGCGAACATAGAGGGGGTTTTCACGCGGCACGGCGTGCCGTCCGAGCCCGACTACGTGTCGATTGACCTCGACACGACCGACCTGTGGATCTTCCGATCGCTCCTGCATCACTATCGGGCTGCGGTCTACTCGGTGGAATACAACTCTCACTACCCCCTTGGTGCGGCAATCACCTTCCCTGATGACCCCGCCGAACGCTGGGAAAGAGACCGCGGCTACGGCGCCTCGCTCGAGGCGCTTGCGCTCGTCGCGGTTGAGAACGGGTACTCGCTCGTGGCGGTGGAGCCTTGGCTCGACGCGTTCTTCGTGAGAAATGACCTCATCGATGATGGTTCCGGGACCATTGCTCCCCCGCTCGAGCACTTTCGCGATTGCACCGGATTGGTGAAGAACGTGCCGCTCAAGCGACGGCGACGGGCAGGCATTTTCCTCGATTACCGAGTCTGGCGAGACAGCGGGGGAGATCTGAAGCTTGCCCGCAGAGCTGCCGCAGCAAATGTCCGCCAGCACCTCCTCGCGGGGTGGTGGATGTTCAAGCTTCGCAGCGTGCTCCTTGCGGTACTCCGGCGAGTTCAGTCGTTGGCTGGACAGCGTCACCGACGTGGTGTTCACGCCGCAGGCCGTCCGCCTGGCACGCGGAGCCGTCGACCGCCGGAATCGACCTCGTAGGGTCGTGTTGGAGTGCTGCCGCCCGGCGGGTGCGACTGGGAGGCCTTCCTCCCGGCTTGTCCCGGGCAACTCTGCCGGTTCCATGCCTTGCGACGTGGCCGTGGATACAATCGGTCGATCGATCCCCTTCATTGCCAACGTTCATTTTCCGCTCGCAAGCCGATCCCGTTCAGGGAGATTCACGACATGACCACTCCGGACGCTGGCCTGCCCGCCCCCGAAACATCCGCCAAAACACCCCCCGAACCAGTGCCGCCGAAGAAGGCTTCCAAGATGTCATTTCTGTCGTCGCAGATGCGGGCCACGCTGGCCACGGTCGCCGTCATCGCCGTGCTGGGAATCGGCAGCCTGCCCTGGTTCATATCGAGTCCGGCAAGGATGTCGAAGCTCGTCGCCGACGCCGTGCCCGCGCTCCAGGCTGCTGTTCGCTTCGGGAGCGTGAAGCTCGGCTGGGTGGGGCCGATGGTCTTCGAAGACATCCACATCGTGCCGCACGACGGCCGACGCGAGCCAGCCTCCATCAAACGCGTGGAACTGAGCCACGGTCTCGCCGGCATTCTCCTCTCGCTCGGCGATCTTGGCCGCGTGCGTGTGGAAGGAATCGACGCCACCGTGGAATTCGATGCCGACCGCAATTCCAACCTCAAAGGGCTGTTCTTTCCGGCTCTCGCCGGCCCGGGCGCGGCGGCCCGCCCCCACAGCGGAAAGCCCGGGGCGGTCAGAATGCAGTTGGACGTGGTCGGTGCGGTCGTCCGCATGATCGGCCCGTGGGCGGACGAGCCGTGGGTGAGCGACCCGATCAATGTGCAGGCACGGCTCGCGGCCTCGCCTGACGGGAAGCGGAGCGAATGGACGGTCGCGCCCGTGCAGCTTCTGGCCGACGCCCGCCTCGAGCCGGCCGTGGCGCAGGGTGTTTTGGCCTATATCGCGCCGGTTATGGCCGGTGCCACGCGGACCGGTGGACGGTTTTCGCTCCGCATCAACTCCGCCACGCTTCCCGTGGGGGCCCCTGAGGGCGGTCATGTCTCCGGAGTGCTCGCGATGCACGCCGTCGATCTCGGCCCAGGACCGCTCGCGCAGCGGGCCATCGAGTCGCTGCCGTTCAACCTGCCGGTCCCGCAGTCGATCAGGATCGCGGATGAATCCCACGTCGAGTTCCAACTCGCCGACCGGCGGATGTCGCACAAGGGGCTGGCGTTTGGTGTGCCGTTGGCGAAGGCAGGTCAGCGGCTCGACATCCGTTCGAGCGGCTCCGTTGGCCTCGACGACAAAACGCTCGACATCAAACTCGAACTGCCGATTCCGGCCGATCTGCCGCAGGACAGGCCACTGTTGGCGGCACTCTCGGGGCGGACGTTCTCCGTGGGCGTCGGCGGCATACTCGGCGAACCACGCATCGATTTTGATGGTTCGCTGCGGGCCAATGCGGGCGGGGTGGTGGCTGAGCTCATCGATCGGCTTCGCGGGGCTGGCGGACCGCAGGCAGCGCGACAGCCCGTCGGACCACCACGGCCGCAGGCACCGCCTGCTCCGGCCTGGAAGCCCGATGCCTCGGCTGGCAATGGTTCCAAACCGGCGCCGCCGGATGCAGCGAAGCCGGCTGCGACTCCAGCGGCCGCTCCAGCCGATGATGGGGCCAAGGCCGACGCCCGTCAGCAGGCCGGCGCATCAGCGACGGCCGACAAGATCAAATCCGCACTGCCGCCCGACATGAAGACCGACCCGGCCGCCGAGGCGGTCATCGATCTCGTCGGCGGATTGATCGGGGAGGTGGCCAAGCGGCGGGCCGAACGCCAGGCCGCCGAGGCGGCAAACCCGCAGCAGGCCGAGCCGCCTCGACGCGGCAGGCTGTTGCGGCGGTTGATCCAGCCGCAAGCCGCACCGCAAGCCCCGCCGCAGGCGGCACCACCCGCGGCGCCCGCCGCCACGCCGCCCTTGCAGCCGGTTCCGACACCAGCGGCCGGCGGGTAGCGAGAATCCGCGTTGTGTGTAACCATGAAAAAAGCCGGGCCTTCCCTGGGGGAAGGCCCGGCCTGTTCATTTGCCAACCGCACCGTCGCTCGCCTCAGGGCAGACCTGGTTGCGATGATGCGATCGGATCGTGAATCACAGCTCAGGTCTTGGCCGGAGCAGCCGGGGCCTCGACAGCAGCCGGAGCAGCCGGAGCAGCCGGAGCAGCCGGAGCAGCCTCGGTCGGCACGCCTTCCGAGATCACGCCGCTGCCTTCGCAGCCGCCGCCGGCGCAGCCGCCGCTGACGACCTCACCACCGCCGCAGCTCGAGCAGCCGCCTTCGACAGCAGCCGACTCACCGCAGCTCGAGCAACCGCCTTCGACGGCAGCCGACTCACCACAGCTCGAGCAGCCGCCTTCGACGGCAGCAGCCTCACCGCAGCCCGACTCACAGGCCGGAGCAGCAGCAGCAGCTTCGCCGTTGCAGCGGTTCTTCTTCTTGTGGCCGAACAGACCGCCGTGGCAGCCCTTCTTCTTGTGATGGCCCAGCAGACCACCGTTGCAGCGGCTACGCCCCTTGCAACCGTGGCCGGCGACGGCACCCGAGTCACCGCCGACGAGGGCGATGGCAACGAGAGCAATGAACATGGCGAAACAGAGTCCGAGAATACGCTTCATCACATACCTCCAGATGAAAACATTGAACGCGGGGTGCGTTCCTTAAGCCGTCACGAAACAACCCCGATCCGGGACGGCCACCGGACCGCAGAAAACCGAGCGAGCAACGAGACCACCCGGGGCACGCAGAGGAATCCGTCAACCGGCAGCACTGCCCTGCAAGAGCTGCGGGTTGGGGAAAATCTCCGGCCTGGGTAATCCAGGGGGTTAGGCTAGCAGTGCCGCCGGGGCTGTCAAGGACGCCCCGCGGGGATAGGTCTGCCTAGAGAACCCTGTTTTCGCAATAATTCAGCGGAAAACGGGGCTTGATGGGGCCGGGGAAGGGGGCCTGCTGAGGGCCCTGCACCGGCCCTGGATGGGCCGTGAGGGAGTCGTTTCCTTGGCGCGCGTACCCCGCCAGGTCGTGCGACTTCGAACCGGCACGCGTGACCGACGAGTTCCTAACGGATGGCTACTTTCGCTGGCCGTCGGCCGGGCCAACCGCCGTGCGCTGCTGGCTTGGCTGCTGTGTCTGCTGCG
>JBIIOL010000159.1:0-7038 GCA_044336965.1 Pirellulales bacterium
CATTCTCGCGCCATTCTTTGCGTGCCAGCGGTGGCTCGTCCTCCGCGGCAAGGCCAATGACATCGGCTCCGCCACCCTTACGGCAGTCGCGAATCTGGGCGGTGATTTCGGTATCTCGGGATCGATCGGCTCAGTGGAGAGCGGCGCCTTGGCTGGGCTCTTCAAGGGGATTGCCCGTGAGTTTTCCGGCCTGCATGTCCGCGTGGTGGATGCGCCGTCGGCATTGACGGATGCCGAACTGGCGGCCGGCGTCGTGGGGGAGATGCAGGACGGAGACGGGCCGGTGGAGATCGGTCTCGTCGATGGGCGACGCGTGACGATCGTGGCCTGCGAGACGCGGTCGGCCGCGTCGACGGCAATGCACTCGCTGAAGCCGGGCAGCACATGGATCGTGACCGGCGGAGCACGAGGTGTCACGGCGGAGTGTGGACGGGAACTGGGAAGACGGTTTGGGCTGAAGCTCGCGCTGGTGGGCTCTACAACGCCGATGGCCGTGGAAAAGTCGTGGCTGTCGCTCGACGAGGCCGGCCTGCGCGATCTCAAGGGCCGCGTGATGCTCGACGCGAAGGGCCACGGCACCGATCCGCGGGCAGCATGGAAGTCAGTCGAGAAGTCGATCGAGATCGAAAAGTCGCTTGCGAAGTTCAGATCGACTGGTGTCGATGCACGCTACTACGCCTGCAATCTCTCTGATGCAGCCGCCGTGCGGTCGCTTGTTCAGAACGTCACCCGGGAGATCGGGCCCATCGGCGGCATCGTGCACGGCGCCGGGTTCGAGGCGGCCTGCCGGTTCGAGAAGAAGTCTGTCGACGGTCTGGAGGCGACGCTCGGCCCCAAGTGCGTTGGCCTCGAGCACCTGGTCGCGGCGGTCGATCCGGCCACGCTCGAGGCCATCGTCGGTTTCGGGTCGACGAGCGGTCGCCTCGGTGGCCACGGCCAGGCCGACTATTCACTCGCCAACGACATGCTCGCGAAGAGACTGGGGCAGCTGCGGCAGCGACGCGGGCTGCGGGCGACGGTGTTCCACTGGCATGCGTGGGACGAGGTTGGCATGGCCAGCCGGCCGGAGAGCCGGTTCGTGCTCGAGCAGTTCGGCCTCCAGTTCATGCCGCTGGCGGAGGGCGTGCGGCGGTTCATGGACGAGATCGAGGCGGGGCTGCCCGATGCCGAGGTGCTCGTCACCGAGCCGGCGATGTGTCCGGACGCGGTGACGGTTCGGTCGGTCGGACACGATGCGGTAACCCCGCGATGCGATTCTCCAGTGGCCAGCCTCGTCGGCGGAGTCGATGTGGCTCAGGGCAGGACGTGCGTGTCGTTCTCCCTCGATCCGACGACCGATCGCTTTTTGTTGGACCACAAGCAATACTCTCGGCCGTTGCTGCCAGCGGTGATGGGAGCGGAGCTTCTGGCACAGGCTGCGATGGCCGCCGGCGTGAGCGGCTGCGTTCAGGAGATCCGCGATTTTGCCGTCGAACGATCGATCGGATTTCCCGTCGATGCACCGCGGGAGGTCCGCGTAGAGGTCGGCAGAGTCGTGGGCGATTCGGTCGAGGTGCTGGGCTGGGCCAATGTCTTGAACGCCGAAGGACGGACCGCGGGCGAGGAGCGGGTGCATCTGCGGGGCCTCGTGGCCACCGAGGCAACCGATCCGATCAAGGCAACGTGCGACGAGCCGCCGTTCCCTTTCAACCCGATGGTCTATCAGGATGATGCCCCGCTCTGGCACGGCCCCACGTTCCGCACACTCACCGGCCTGTTTCTCGATCGCAGCGGCGGCTGGGGTCGGCTCGTCGCGCCGTCGGCTGATGCCGTCGCCGAGCCCCGCGGTGCACGGGGCTGGACGGTGCCCGTCGCCCTTCTCGACGGCTGCATCGTGGCCTGTGCCGTCTACTCCTACATCCTCTGCGGTCGTCGCGTCGAGGTGCCCGTGTCCTTCGAGCGGCTGCGGGTGGCGGCACAGCCACGTGCCGGGGAGAAGTGCACGGCGCGGATGCTGTTCCGATCACAGGACGCCCGGGAGAGCGTTTACGACCTCATGCTCTTCGGCGACGACGACCGTGCGATCCTCTCGCTCGACGGACTGCATCTGATGGTGATGGGCTCTGATAGGAGCCGGCACGCATGATCGCCTGGCAATTCGCTGAGGAACTGCCTCTTGGTCGTGTTCGTCGCGGGATGCGGATCGGCCCCTGGTCGGCCGACGTCCTGTGCGACAGGCCACTCGCCGGCATCGCCCCGTATTCGGGCGAAGGGATGCGGCTCGCCGAGGATCTCCTCTGCCTGAGCCAGGGACTGGACGCAGGCAGCGTCCGAGTGGCGGCTTTGACGCCGTCACGAAGGCCGGTGGCAACCGTCGCAGGTGCACCAGCCCCCTGTGGCGTGTCCATCTCCCACGTGCGTGGTCTGGTAGGGGCCGTCGTGTCCGACACGGCCTGCGTCGGAATCGATATTGTCGACCCTGCGGATGCGGGGCGATCCCTCGACGTCTGGTTCACGCCCGACGAACTGGCCCTCTTGCCCGATGATCACGGACTGCTCCGCGCGATGCTCTGGGCCGCCAAGGAGGCCGCCTACAAGGCGGCCCGGCTCGATACGGAGTTTCGGCCACGGATGGTGGTGATCGAGAGCCTGTCGGCCAACGCATTCGAATGGCGTGTGCGGGATGGCTACGCCGAGGTCGATGGCGAGGGCTGTTTCGCCACGGTAGGTCGTTGCGTGGTCGCCATCGCAGCGACACCGCTTCGGGCGGTCGGAGGCGGCATGCCTTGCGATCACGCCGACCCATTCACTGCAAACGCGCGTTTGAACCAAGGAGTGTCAGCATGATCGATCTCACTGGAAAGGTCGCCCTCGTCACCGGCTCGAGCCGGGGCATCGGCCGGGCGTGCGCCCTCCGCCTCGCCGAGGCGGGGGCCGATGTCGTCGTCAACTATGTCACCAGCGGCCGCGAGGCTGACGAGGTCGCCGCGCAGATCGCCGCCATGGGGCGGAACGTCGCCTGCGTGCGGGCCGACGTCGGCCAGGAGGAAGATGTCGACGACATGATCGCCTTCGTCAAGCAGGAATTCGGCCGGCTCGACATCCTCGTTCACAACGCGGCCACCGGTGGGTTCCGTCCATTGGCCGCCACCACGCAGCGGCACTTCGACGCCGCGATGCACACGAACGTGCTGTCGTTCGTCTATCTGCTGAAGGCCGCGGCGCCGTTACTCGAATCGGCGTTGGGGCGCGGCAAGGCCGTCGTGCTTTCCAGCCACGGCACACACATGGCGCTCCCGATGTATGGCCTGATCGGCGGATCGAAGGCGGCGCTCACGTCGCTCGCCCGGCACTGGGCGCTTGAATTGGGCGATCGCGGCGTGAACGTCAACGTGGTCGAGGCAGGCCTCGTGGAAACCGACTCAACGAAGCGGCTTCCCGGCGCGGCCGAGATGTTCGCCGGCCGCCAGCACAAGACCATGATGGGCGAACGAATGCTCGAGGCGGCCGACGTGGCCGATGCCGTGCTCTTCCTCTCAAGCCCGCTCTCCGATCTCGTGCAGGGGCAGACGCTTGTCGTTGACGGAGGAGCCGCGATCCACGTCTGACACGTATGCCAAGTCGCGATTCGTATACCCTGCTCACTGGTGCGACCGGTCTTCTCGGCCGGTCATTGCTCCGAGATCTCGCCGCTGCAGGCCGGCGCGTGGCCGTGATCGTTCGTGGTTCGAAGACGGCCGGTGCGGCCGAGCGGGTCGATGAACTCCTCGACGATTGGCGGGAGGTGGCCGGTGTCGCCGTGCCCTGCCCGGTCGTGCTCGAGGGCGAATTGTCCGTCGATGGGCTCGGGCTGGCGGCGGAACAGCGGTCGTGGATCGCGAGAAACGTCCGTGAGGTGATCCATTCGGCGGCGAGCCTCTCGTTCCAACTCCGTGAATCGGACGGCGAACCCTACACGAGTAACGTCACCGGCACCCGGAACATGCTGGCGCTCTGCCGTGACACCGGCATCCGGAGGCTGCATCACGTGTCGAGCGCGTATGTCTGCGGCCTGCGGCAGGGGCGGATCCTGGAGAGCGAACTCGACGTCGGCCAGACCCCTGGCAACGACTACGAACGCAGCAAGATCACGTCGGAGGCGGAAGCCACCGGGGCTGCGTTTCTCGACGTCGTCACCGTCCACCGCCCCAGCATCATCGTCGGCGACCTCGTGAACGGCTTCACGAACACGTTCCATGGCTTTTATAAGCCGTTGCGGATCGTGCAGCCCTTCGTGCAGGCGTTCGTCGGCGCGGAGATGGAGCCCGGATCGCTCCTCGAAGTGCTCGGCATGACGGGAAGCGAGTGCAAGAACCTCGTCCCAGTCGATTGGGTGTCGGCTGCGATGACGCGGATCATCCTCGACGAGTCGCTCCACGGGCGGACCTACCACTTCACGTCGGACACGCCGACGAGCGTCGGCACGCTCTGCAGCGTGTTCGAGGGGTTGGTGGTGGAGATGGCCGCTGAACTCGAGCGGCTACGGCAGGTTCAGGCGGCGACCGATGCCGGCCGACCGAAGCCCGCGGCCGCCTTCGACCCGCTCACGCTCGGCAAGCTGTTTCTCGATCAGATGCACGTCTACAAGGCCTACTGGCGTGACGATCCGCGGTTTGACGCAACCAACACCCACCGCGCCGTGCCGGGGCTGCCGGCGCCGGTCCTCGACGAGGAGACGATCCGCCGGCTCTGCCGGTTCGCGATCGCGAACAACTTCCGCTGGCCGCCGCCTGGCCGTGTGCAGCGGCTGTCGAGTGCGAGGGCCTCGCTCGAAGGACTGCTTGGCCCGGCCGCCTGGTCGGCGCCGCGTTCAGCCTCCGCGGTCGGCCTCGAGGCCACCGGAGCCGGCGGCGGACAGTGGACGCTGGCGATCGAGAACGGCCGGCCTGTTTCACTCCATGTTGGTCTGCCCGCGGCGTTGGTTCCGACGGCGTGGCTGTCCGCGGAGTCGCTGGAGCGGCTTCTCGCAGGCGGCACGACTGCCGCCGATCTGCATGCCCGCGGCGCACTCGCCATCGAGGCGGGCGACCCTGCGGGCCGTCGCCTGGTGGTCGACATGATCGGTCGGCTCGCTTCGCGGCAAGCGTCGCTTGCCCACGCCTAGCGTGGACCGGCACGACGGTTCGGCAAGGCAGATGACGCCGCAGCGCTAGGCCCGGAGCGCTGGGTCAGCACCAGCCGAGCGGAGGTACTGGTGGAAGCACCAGATCCGCTCTTCACGAGTGCCGATGCAGCCTTTGAAGGGCGTGGCGGCGAGACCTCGCTGCTGGGCCGCGAACACGCTCGCATCCTCCCGCTGGATGGCGGAGTTGGCCTGGACGCCGTGCCTCGCGGCCAGCCGGGCGATCACCCGGGCAAACAGGTTTCGCTTCGTGCCATCGAGGCTGAACATCCACGCCAGCGTGCTGGAAGTTGCGGGGCCGGTCGGCAGATAGACCTGCGCGTAGGTGAACAGGTCGGAGAACGTGAACACGAGATTCGGGAAGATGTGATGGTGGATGTACTGGTCGGTCGTCGTGCCGCCGCCGAGCCAGCCCACCACCTGACGCTGCTTCTTCACCGGTTCGCTGTCGCTACCGAGGTCGTAGACGAGCGTCGTGGAACGGTTCTCGAGATAGTGCTTCTGCGCCTCTTCCGGGATGAGGCCGAAGCCGCCGAGTGTGGTCGGGTGGATGAAGGGCAGATGGTAGGTCTCGACGGTGTTCTCGATGGGGATCTTCCAGTTGCAGGCGAAGTCGCTCGCGTACCGCCAGTTGCACTTGTAGGGTGCGGTGAACGATGCCGCAACGCGGTCGAACCACTCGCCGAGATGGTCGCGGAGCGTCGGGCCATCCGCCGCGAGCCGCACGAAGACCAGATCCCCGCAGGTCTCCACAGGAAAGGTCTGCAGTCGGGCGTTCTCCCGGTCGAATGGCTTGAAGCACCCGCCGTCAGGGACCTTCGCCACCTTGCCGTCCGCTGCATACTCCCAGCCATGGTATTGGCAGACGATCCGCGCGGCGTTGCCCTGGGCAAGGTCCGTCAGCAGGCAGTGGCGGTGTGAGCAGACATTGAGGTAGGCGCGGAGCACCCCGTCGATCCTGCGGAGCTGGATGGGACGACCGACGATTTCGAGCGTCTTGAAATCACCCTCGCGGGCCAGGTCGGAGGCGATCGCCACGGGGTGCCACGCGGGCAGGAACAGCCGCTCGACCTCACTCTGATGGATCTCCGGAGATGAGTATTCGTCCGGCCTTAGGACGTACTCGAGCTGCTCCTTATGGATGAACATAGCGGACGACCATGGTGGACGAACGTGCGTGAAGACCGGTGCGGAAACAGGCCTTTCAACGCTACTTCGCCACTCCCCACGATTCAAACGGCGAGCGATGCCCGACCGGTCAGCCGTGACGGTCGATGATCAGCGGGTCGTGCGAGCGGACGTCGCCGATCCGCAGGGACGCCTTGCCCGAGAGCAGGTCGTCCACCAGCGACCCTACCACCTCCGCCCGCCAGCCCGAGGCGAGCAGCGGGGCGCGAGCATCGTCGTCATCTTCCCAGTAGCCGAGCTTGTAGGCGAGCAGGTCACGCATGTCGGAGGATGTGCCGACGAGCGCCGGTGCGAGGTGCATCTGCCTGCAGACGCCGGCGATCGCCGTCGCCAGAAACTGGCCCAGCACGGCGAGTTGGGGGGGCGGCGCCCGGTGCTTTTCGCCCCCCGGACACTCCTCGTCGGGCAGCTCGAGACCGCGCTGGATCGCCTCCGACAACCCGCGGAGGATGTGCCGCAGGTCCGATCGCTGCATGCCGCGGATGGCGGAGATCTGTCGCTCGTCGGCGCTCTTTCGCTTGCAGAGTTCCACGAGCAGGTCGTCGCGGAGCACCCGCTTGGGCGGCATGTCGCGTGATTCCGCCACGCTGTCGCGCCAGTGCCAGAGTTCGCGGGCGATCGCCAGTTCCCGCCGCGACAGACCGGAGAGGCCAGACACTCTTCGCCACCGCTTCCGGATGAACGACTCCTCGACGTCGTTTTGCCAGGCC
>JBIIOL010000160.1:0-7033 GCA_044336965.1 Pirellulales bacterium
GGATTCCGCGGACCGCCCACCGGCTTGCCCCGCGAATCCCAGGAGAGCGAGAGCCCGGGGCCATGCCCGGAGCCGCCCGCCGCCTCGCCGCAGTCGAGGGCCAGCGACTCGAAGCGTGTATCAGTACCCAGCGATCGGGCCGCCACCTGATCGACCGAAACGCTATTGAAGAAGCTCTGACCCGGCGCGCCGTACTCGTTGGCCCCCGTCAGCCAGAACGTGCTGCCGTAGTGACCATTGCCAGTCAGCCGGTTCCAGAGCCCCTGCACGATGCTGAAGTCCGCCTTGTGCTTGGCGAGCGGCTCGAGCATCGCCGGCAGCCCATAGCTAGCCCCCGGCTCGCCGATCTTCGGATACCACTCATCTTCCGTCACGCCCCAGCCGAAGCCGAGGAACACGAGCCGCTTGGGCGGCGTCGCCCCGGCGGCGGCGGCCGCACACCGGCGGAATCCGAGCGACTCGAACGCGGGCAGCGCGATGACCGCCGTGCCGGTGGTGAGCACGTGACGGCGGGAGATACAGGTGGTGAGTGGCTTCATGGCGTCGATACTCCGGGGATGGTCACTTCGTGTGGAACGCCTCGCTCTGCACGAGCGAATGGATGAACGACCGTACCGCCAGGTCGTGGCTGCTGGCATCCTTCACCATCGCATCGACCAGCGTCTCGTCACCGAAACCACAGGGTCGGCCGAGGGCGTATTCGATGAGGGCCGTGGCAAATCCACGGGCGAACTGCTCGGGCCGTGCGGCGACGATATCGCGGAGTTCAAAGAAGTCTTTGAAGGCCGGCCCGCCGTGCAACGCCCCGGCCGGATCAATCGTCCAGGTTTTTTTCGTCTTCGGATCGGGCTTTCCCTGGGCGTTGACCGCCATGGAGCTGTCGGTCGTCCGCCAAGCGCCCACGGCGTCGAAGTTTTCCAATCCAAACCCAATCGGGTCGATCTTGCGATGACAGCTCGCGCACTGAGGCGCCTCCTGGTGGAGAACAACCCGCTCTCTCGCCGTGAGCGACTTACCGGCGAGCCTCGCCAACTGCGGCACGTTCGGTGGCGCCGGGGGCGGCGGGTCGTTGAGCAGCTTTCGCAGCACCCAGGCGCCCCGCTCGACGGGGCTCGAATGCTCGCCGTTGCTGCCCATTGCATGGACCGCTGCCATGCCGAGCAGGCCGCCGCGCGGCGAATCCGTCGGCACGGCGACCTTGCGAAAATCGTCGCCATGCACGCCCTCGAGGCCGTAGTAGTCGGCGAGCAGACCGTTGACGACGACGTAGTCGGCCTTGAGGAGGTCGGCGAGTTGGCCGTTGTTGGAGAGCAGCCAGGCGAATGTCTCGTAGACCTCGCGACGGGCAGCCTCCTTCGTGCTGTCGTCGAACTTCGGGTAGAGCGCCGGGTCGAACTGAAAGAAGTCGAGCCGGTACATCGCCAGCCATTGCGACACGAAGGGTTCCACGAACCGGGCCGACCGTGGGTCGTCGAGCAGGCGGTTTGTCTGGGCTTCGAGGACGGCCGGCTCCAGAAGCTGGCCGCTCCTGGCCAGCCCGCGGAGCATCGCGTCGGGCGGTGCGCCCCAGAGGAGGTATGACAGCCTCGTGGCGACCTCGAGCCCGTCGAGATCGCGGCGGCCGTCATCGGGCCCCGGCTCCGCCCGATAGAGGAACCGCGGCGACGAGAGCACCGACACGAGCGCCTCCGTGAGCGCCTCCTCATGCTTCGCGCCCAGACCACGTCGGGCCGCATAGATCGCCGCCAGCCGCTCCACCTCTCCCTTGGCGGGCTTCACGCCTCGGTAGGCCTCGGCGATGAACTGCTCGACCGCCCGCTTCGCCTTCTCTGGCGGGATTGCATCGGCGTTTTGGTTATCGAGCATCGGTTGGAGGGCCGTGATGCCGGGCGGAACGTCGCTCGCGGCGGGAATCGCGCGTTCAATCTCGATCCAGTCAACCCAGATCGCCAGTTCGGGGCCGATGCCGTTGGCCTTCACGCCCTCGTCGAACAGTTTCCGGACGGCCGCACTACTACCCGTGCCAATCTCACGAAAGGCGAACCGCCGTTTGGCAGGATCGGAGCCGGCATCCGTGAGCGTATACGGGATCTCGATCACCTGCGGAGCATCCATGGTGCCGGTGACGTGGTGCGCGCTGATGGCAGGCATCCGGTCACCGTAGTGACGATGGCCGAACTCGACGAATCGTCGATCCGGCGCCGCCGCGGGCAGGGCGGCGCAACGAATCCGGATGACGTACTCGCCAGGTGGCCAGTCCGCCGGGATGTCGAGGTTGATCCGTGAGTTCGAGTTCGGCGCACGTGGGCCGGCGGGAACAGCGAGGTAGGCCCCGGTGTCGAGACCCGGCATCGAAAGGTAGTGCTCCTCGTACGGGATGAACCGTTTCTCCTCCAGAATCGCGGTCAGGAACTGCGGGTTGTTGCCACTGTTTGGGACCGCTTCGTCGGGGGCAGGCAGGCCGGAAAGCGACCGCCAATGAAACTTGAATTCCTCCTCGCTCTTGAGCGTCGGCCGGGTCTTGGCGACGAATTCGGCGTTCTCCGGGCTGGCTACCGCCGCGTCGAGCTTCTTGAACCACTCCCGGGCGGCCTGTTGGTTGGTCTGCAGCTTCTCATTGGCCTTCTTGAACGTGGCCAGTGTCTTTTCTGCTTCCTGACGGAACTGCTTCTTCACGTCGGCGGCCGCGTGCTTCTTGAAGGCGGCCACAAGCGCATCCCTGCCGATCGCCTCATATTGCTCGAACTGACTGGCCGTCATGAACAGGCTTGCGCCGACGGTGTCGAAGGCCAGTGGGCTCGTGTCGGCCGGCAGATCGCTCACATCGACCTCCACACCGAGCAGGTCGCTGAGCGTGGTTCTGTATTCGCGACGGTTGAGCCGCCGCATCGCGATCCGGCCTCCCTGATCCGCGAGGCTCTTGCGGGCGACGACCATCGTCTTGGCGAGCACGTCGAGGAAGTCAGCCTTGGCTGCCGCCTCCGGCTGGGGTTCGTCCGCAGGGGGCATCTCGCCCGAGTTAAGAGCCCCCAGCACCTTCTGCCACCGCTCCGCGGCTGCCACGCTGTCGATCGCGAGCGGGAGGTCGTCAACACGGAAGTTCGCTTCCGGCGTCTCCCCTCCATGACATGCCGCACAGTGGGCCGCCACAAACTTCTTGTGCCCCGCGTCGAGCATGGCCCGCGGCGGCGAGGCCGCGATCGCTTCGGTGCATGCGGCGAAAACGCAGCCGAGCAAGACGCAGGCAAGGAGGGCAAGCCGTTGCATGGGTGGGGCGACAGGGCGGTGACCGAGCAAGGCAATCTCACTTTCTATTAAATCGGCCGCGTACGTCAGCCACAACTGGCGTAAATACGTCCGATTCCTGCGTGTATGCGTCGGGCTCCAGCGGCAGCGTGCAGCGATTCGTCACGTCTCCCGGCACAGGCCGAACCGATCACGGGCTCGTGTGTGCCTTTCGCCACGCGGCGATGAAGGCCTCGGCAGCGCGGCGAACGTCGGTGGGTGCCATGCCGGGCTTGTAGATCGCTGAACCGAGGCCGAAGCCTGTGGCACCGGCGGCCACATACGATGCCATTGAGTCGGGCGTGATGCCCCCGACCGGCACCAGCGGCATGCCCTTGGGCAGCACCGCCCGCCAGGCTTTTACAATCGCCGGCCCGAACTGCTCGGCGGGAAACAGCTTGAGAAAGTCGGCGCCCGCCTCAATCGCCGCAAAGGCCTCCGTCGGCGTGGCGACACCCGGGCCGCTCATCAGGCCGGCCTGCTTCGTGGCCCGGATCAGCTGCGGGCTCATATTGGGAGACACGATCAGCCGGCCGCCGACGGCCGCCACATCGGCCACCTCGGTCGCAGCGAGAACCGTTCCAGCCCCAACCGTCGCGCGATCGCCGAGAGCGGTGGCCAGACGGCGGATGCTCTCGATCGGTTCCGGCGAATTGAGCGGCACCTCGATGATGCGGAAGCCGGTCTCCACGAGGACGAGGCCGACGTCGATGGCCTCGCTTGGCGCTATCCCACGGAGGATGGCGATGAGCGGCAGTTCGGCGAAGTCACGGTGTGCACTGTCAGATTGAGTCACGAGATTTCTCCTCGTTCACGATTCACACTGTCTGGAGCATGCGACACAAGGCCGGCCGCCTCGCCGATTCGCCACAGGCCCAGCGGGCCCGTCTCGTTGAGAGCCTGCACGTCATCGATGTCGAATTGAGAGAGCGCCAGTCGGTAGCGGTTGCAGAGAGTGGGATCGCCCAGGAGCGCGATCGAGGGACAGTGTACGTTCGCGGTGTTGGCGGTATCTCCCAGCCCCGCAACCACGCTGCGAATCTCCTCGCCGACGAGCAAGCCGGACAGATAGTCGAGCGTCTGCGGCGCGGTGAGCACGCCGGTGAGGAACAGGCTCCGGGCCGTGAAGAGCCGCGGCGCGATCCCAACGGCTCCACTCTCCTGGGCCGACCGTACACCGCGAGTGAACGCTTCACGGTCGAATTCAGGGCCCGCGGCCGTTGCACCCATCTCCTTCGCGGGCCTGCCGATAATCGAATGGTCGCGAAGCATCGCGAAGAGTTCGCCGGTGAGATACGTGGTGAACCGCACCACGCGGCCCCGCTCGACGACGGCCCACTTGCAGTGCGTGCCCGGAAGCACGAGCAGCGACCGTTCGGCGAGCGTCGGCTGCATCGCCAGCACGCCGACGATCTGCATCTCCTCGCCTCGCATGACGTCGGGCAGTGGCCCGCCCTGCATGAGGCCGGGTACGAGATGGATCGTGCCGCAGCCCGACTCAAACGCCACGAGCCCCTTCGCAAGGGAGGCTGGGTCGGCCGGACATTCGATATAGGGCACCTCTCGCCAGCCGTTGCGGCTTCCGACCATCCCCGCCGCCAGCACCGGCAGCCCAGGCCAGCGGTCGAGCCACTCGCCCGCGACACCGCGGAAGGCGGCGGCATAGCCTCCCGCGGGAAGGTGCTGGATGCCCCAGCCTTCGGCACGCCGCTCGATAAGCGTGCCATTTTCGCCGAGCAGATAGGCCCGCAGCGACGAGGTGCCCCAGTCGAGCCCGATCAGGGCGGGGTGCGGTGGTGCGTTCATGTGAATCCTTCGAGTGCTAGGTGATCATGGTACGAAACCGATCGTTCCACTCGATGCCGAGCCCCGGTCCCGCGGGCACGTGATAGTGCGGGCCCGCACGGACGATCGGCTCGGCAAGAAACGAATTCGCAGTCGACAGCACGGTTGGATTGAACTCACACAACGGGGAGTTATCAAGCGCCGCCGCGACATGCACCGCCGCCGCGATCTGCGGCCCCATCGCGATGCTCACGTGCGGAATGATCTCGCCCGCGAAGGCCCGCGCGATCGCGATCGTGCCTGTGATCCCGCACCGCCCCAGGTCGGGCTGGAGCACCTTCGCGATCCCGAAGAAGGGCTCCATCTCACGAAGCGTGCGGTAGCTCTCGCCCACGGCGATCGGCGTCGTGATCGCCGCGGCCAACTCCGCGTGGGCCGCGATCTCCTCGGGGTAAAGCGGGCATTCGAGCCAGCGGGCTCGGCGGGCGTCGAGTTCGCGTGCCATGTCGATCGCAGCGGCAGGGGGCAGGTGCCAGAGAGCGTCGACCGCAAACCGCATCCCCGCGGGCAGCGAGTCTGAGATGGCCAGGAGCTCGCGCCAGTCCGACTCGTAATAGAGCTTCACGAGGGAAAACCCCTCGTCGGCGAAGCGGGCAGCATATGCAGCCCGTTCGGCGGGCGTCGCCCCCGACGTGCCGCTCAAGTAGGCCGGCACCGCCCGCTTCGGCTCGGCCGCAAGCAGGCTGCAGACCGGCTTGTCGGCGATCTTGCCGGCCAGATCCCAGAGGGCGATGTCGATGCCGCTCATGGCATCGAGCATGAAGCCGCCAGCATGGCCGCGGACCCGCATCGTGGCATACATGTGATCCCAGAGTGCTTTGATGCGACTGGCTGATCCGTCGAATGCTTCGCCGACGATCGCGGGGTGCAGCAGTTTCTCCACGATCGCGACGGCCACTTCCGGCGCCAGCGGTGCCTGTGCCTCGCCCCAGCCGACGAGGCCGTTCGATAGTTCGAGACGGACCAGCGCCGTCTCGAACTCGGTCGAATACAGCACGGGATAGGCGGTCGACCACCGGTAGCGGCCCTCGCCGACGAGCGTCGTGGGGGAGCCGGCGGTGCCTCGCGCCGCCAGGAGATCCCTTGGCAGCCGCACGGGGATGGCCGTGACCGATTCAATCCGCATCGGGAGCCTCCTCGTCCACCAGCGGCCGCGTGACCAGCCGCCGCGTGAGCACGTATGACACGGGGTGAAGCACCGCCATGACCATGAAGATGCAATCGTAGCCGAACCATGCCACGACATAGCCGGTGGCCCACGTGAAGAGCGTGCCACCGAGGCCGGTGCCAAAGGCCAGCAGGCCCGACACGGTGCCGACCACCGGCTTGGGGAACACGTCGTTGGTGAGCGTGTTTTGGTTGGTCTTCCAGGCCATGTGGGAAAACGTCACGGCACAGATCAGGCCGAGGGTGACCCAGCGGGACGAGACCTGATTGATGGCCAGCGAGAGCGGCATGACCAGCGCGGCGGGGAGCATGACAGCCAGCCGGGCGGGGATCGGTGAGCGGCCTCGCGCGATCAGCCGGCCACTTGCCCAGCCGCCGAATATCGCTCCCAGGTCGGCGGCGAGGTATGGCAACCAGGCGAGGAGTCCCATTTCAGCCATCGTGAAGCCGCGGTGCTCGACGAGATACTTGGGCAGCCAAAAGAGATAGAACCACCAGACGGGGTCGGAGAGAAACCGGCCGGCCAGAAGGCCCCACGCCTGCGGATGCGAGAGCACCTCGCGCCACGGCATCGTCCGTTTCGATACGACGTTCGATACGACGGCAGGCGCGTCGGCGAGGACGATCCGCCGTTCCTCGTCGGTGATGTGCGGGTGCCGCTCGGGCGGGTGGTAGAGAAGCAGCCAGAAGACGAGCCACACGAATCCCAGCGCCCCAGTGACGAGAAAGGCGGGCT
>JBIIOL010000161.1:0-6979 GCA_044336965.1 Pirellulales bacterium
GCGAGCGACTCGACGAGGTAGTTCACGAGGTGGATGCCCCCCGACACACCAAGCGCGAGCACGAGCAAGGGCATGACGATCAGCACGGGATTCATCCGGTCGCCACAGAGATACATCGTGGCGAACGAGAGACCCACGCACCACAGCGACACGACAAACACCAGACATGCATAGCCAAACGACTTCAACGACCACCAGGTAAGCAGCAGGATGATCATTGCCGCCGGCGCCGCGTAGGTGTCGAGCGATTCGTTGCTGGCGACGTCCACTGACACATTGTCGACCACGGGGCCGGCCATGTGCACCGCGTCGTCGTCGATGGTGGCGGTCTGACGGATCGTGTTCCTGATCCAGGCCACGGCATGCTTGCGATCGGCGAGCCCCTCGGGCGTGAACCCGAGCACCGCCATCGTGGTCTTGCCGTCGGGCCCGACGAGGATGCCCGTGAGCCGCTCGACCGCCGTCTCACGCGGGAGCGACAGCGGCGGCTCCATCAGCCGGTCGAGCACGGTCGATCCGGTGGCGATCCCCTCGAACCAGGGCCGCCCTTGCCGATCCCGAGGCGATTTATCCCCGGTGGCAGCCTCGACCAGCCGGGCCAGCGCCGGCGATCCGAGCTCGCACCCTGGCCACGAGACCACGACGACGTCGCCGCTCTCGAATTCCTTGACGAACTCCTGGTAGGCCCGCCGCGGGCCGAATTGCAGCGGCACCCAGTCGATCGGCGTCGTCGCCTCCACCGTGAGCACGCGGAATGCAGAGTACGCGATGAAGGGCGCGGCGGCCGCCATCAACGCGAGCGTGCAGACGCTCACGACGAACCAAAGGCTCCAGCGGGGCCTCTCCAGGGCCGATGGCGTGACGTCGTCAGACACATCCATGATGGGCAAGGCCGTAGTCCGGTACAGAGCTCTGGGTGGGGGTCAGGATCAAGGTGCTGTCAGGGCCGTGCCAAACGGCACGTCGGCCTCGTGTCTACGATACTCATCTCCAACGCAAAAGAGCAGCCGACTGTCCTTGAGCACGCTGCCCACGGAGATGGAGGTGGTCCAAAACCCGATCAAAACCGCTCTGTCGAGTGTCACAACCGGCACAAGCCATACAAGGCCCAGGAAGCTCCGATAGACCGGGTGCCGCAGGAATCGCTAGACACTTTGTGGTTCAAACGGCCGGGCCGGTGGCCGCGCCACTGAATCGGTCTCGATCATCGGCCCAGCCCCCCGGCAGGCGGCGCGACGAGGCCTCCACCCGGCGGCGTGGCCCGCACGAGAATGTCGCCGGTGATGCGGAGCTCGTCCGCCACGCCAACGACACCGCCGAGCTTTTTGTAGGGCTTCATCCCGAAGTCGGTCTGCTTGATGACGAACATCCCGCGAAGCCTGAGCCACTCGCCGCGCTGCTCGACCTCGACGGGGATCATCACGTCCCGCGCCACGCCATGCAGCGTAAAGGCACCGATCAGTTCATACACGGGCGGTCGACCCTGCACCTGTTGCTTCGAGGAAAGGGCGGAGCGGATCTGGAAGGTGGCCGTGGGGTGCCGAGCGACGTCGAGCACGTCGGGACCGGTCATGTTGGCCTGCACCTGCTTTTGCGTGGAGGCATCGGTCTCGCCGGGCAGGCCCAGCGCCTTGCGGGCCTCGACGGTGTCGGCGGTGAAGGACCGCATGTCGAAGACGAGCATGCCGGCCTGATCAGCCGCGCCGAGCACGACCCGGCCCGCCTGCAGAAGGCCCGACACGGCATGGTTGTGGCCGAGCCCCGTCTTACCGACAAACACATAGACGCGGCTCGCGGTCAGATCGACATCACCCGGCGCTGGCGGAACTGCAAGCGGAGCGGGCGACAGTTGCGCCGTCTGAGCAACCGCAGACGCTGCGGAGACAACGGACAAGAGGCTCAGGGCAATCAGTGCAATGGTCGTCGCGTGCCTCACGGGATCACTCCGATTTGCCGCCTCTTGGATAAAACTCCTTGAAATCCTAGCAGGCCGGATCAAAACGGCTGAAGTCTTCGTTGGAGGAGCCGGGGGTCGGGGGAAGCCGGAGCGAGTCAGCGTATCCTCGCTTCGAGTCGGAGCCCTTCCGCCGCCGGGGCGGCGGAGGCAGTCTTTCACCGCCCCCGGCGGCACGGCCCACTCGACGTACGGTGCATGGGCTCTAGCATGATATTCTCCACACATTCGCCTCAGGCAGCCACGTACCATGCCCGTCTTCGACTATTCATTCACCGTCGATGCGCCGCTCGAGGCGGTCCGCGACTTCCACCGCGACACAAGCGCCCTCAAGACGCTGACGCCTCCTCCGACGATCGTGCGGCTGCACTCGATCGAGCCGCTGGGCGAGGGGTCGGTGTCGCGGTTCACACTCTGGGTGGGGCCGCTGCCGCTGAAGTGGAAGGCGGTACATCGCAACGTGAGCGACCGCGGGTTCACCGACGTTCAGGCCGAGGGCCCGGCCGCGAAGTGGGAGCACACGCACACATTCGTGCCGCTGTCGGCGGGCGTCACCGAGATCCGCGAGCACATCGAATATGAGCACAAGAGCGGCTTCTGGGGGCTTGTGACCCGCGCGTTATTCTCGTGGCCAAACCTCTGGTTCATGTTCACCTACCGCAAGCTGGCCACGCGATGGGCCCTCCGCCGCCGACACTCAACCCAGCCACTTCCGTGAGTAGTGCTCTATCAGGAATGGCAGCGGATGGTCGACGCCAAACTCGCGTCGGCCAAGCCGGCGAATGAGTGGATTAAAAAAGCGGAGCCGCGACAGCCAGGCGAGTATGGAACGGCACCTCGGTATACTGAGCCTTGGCACCACGATCGACGTTTCCGACCCGCGAGAGATAGCCATTCGATGCGGCCCACTGCATCTGCGACAAAGCCGTCATGGTGGGGCCGCGTGACCAGTTCGTGGCGACTGTTCAGGGCCATCCGCGACTGGAAACGGCGTGGAAGCCCACTGCCACCGCCTCCCGTCGTCAAGCAGCAGATTCTCCTCGGCCTGGCCAGACGGTATTTGCTGCAGCTCTTCGTCGAGACCGGCACGAGCTTCGGCGACATGGTGCGGGCGATGATTCCCCACTTCGATCGGATCTGGACGATCGAACTCGGGGATCGCCTGTACGCAGAGGCTCAGGAGAAGTTTCGTGATGCCCGGAATGTCGAACTGATCCACGGTGACAGCGGCCGGGAGTTGGGCCGTCTGGTTCCCACACTCGATGCCCCGGCGCTCTTCTGGCTCGACGCCCACTATTCCGGCGGGCCGCTGCGAGGGGCGACTTCAGCCCGCGGCGAGAAGGACACGCCGATTCTCGAGGAACTCGACCACATCCTCGGAGCGGGTGAACCCCGGCATGTCGTGGTGATCGACGATGCCCGGCTCTTCGGCACCGACCCCGCCTACCCCACCCTCGATGCCGTCGCGGCGTTCGTAAAATTCCGAAGCCCACAGCGTCGAATGATCATCGATTACGACTGCATTCAGATCCTGCCGGGTTGACCGGACGGCAGCCGGAGCCCATTGTAGGCTGACAGAGGTTTGAGGTCTGCGAATCCGCGTTGCCTCTTGAACACCCGTCCAAAAGAGGTTGATCTCGCGATGAAGTGGACGATCGAACCGCCGCCGGCCTATTTCGTGCACGTGCCGAAGACCGGAGGGATTACGCTCGGCCGATTTTTAGAGGATGCGTACCTCCCGTGGGACCGCGTGCGGCTCAATCCTCCTGTCATGCGAAGGGTATCGCTGGAGCAACTTCGCCGATTTCGCTTCTACCACTCGTTTCACCAGGGCCGACGGTTGCTTGAGATGACCGGTCGGCCCGAACTGCTCACGATCACGATGGTGCGTGATCCGGTGGAGCGGTCGGTGTCGCAGATGCTCCACCTTCAACGAGTCGTCCGGGATATTCCCCACACGTTCACGCCCGAGTATCTCGCCTCGGTGGCCCCGATCGTCAAAGCCTCGTTGGATGAGTGCGTGGAACACGAGGCGTTTGCAAAGGCCTGCGACAGTCAGATCCGCACGCTCGGCGTGATGGAGGACTACACGCCGCTCTTCCAGGGCAGCCCCGATGCGACAAGCGGCCGCAGTGTCATCCGTCCTTTTCCGCTGCCGCCTCTCATGGACGTCGACGACAAGTCGCAACTCCTGGCGAATGCCAAACGCTGGCTGTCCGAGATCGACGTCGTCGGTACGACAGAGCACTACCGCGAGTCGGTGCTCATGGCGTGCGACATGCTGGGAATTCCCTCGCCGGCGAAGCTGCAGATGCTCAACGCCAACCCAGAACGTCACAACACGAGATCGCAATACCGCGAACGGCTTCCGCCAAAGCTCGTGTCGCAACTGGAGGAAATGACCGCTCCCGATCAGGAACTCTATGCCTTCGCTGTCGAGCGGTTCCACGAGCAGTGGAGCCGGTATCAGGCGCAGCCTCGGCGGGCCTACAGCATTGGGACCCACGTGCGACACGCGACGATACGGCCCGTGCACGCTGCCCTGAAGCCCCTGCGGCAAATCGCGAAGCGGATCCTTGGAAAGTGATTCGATGAAGATCGGAATCTGCGTCCGTGCCATGCACACAGACGGCAACAGCAGCACGGCATTCGTGCTGGCCGAAACGCTGCTGGATGCCGGCCACGACGTGACCCTGCTGTCGCCGCTGCCGGGCCAAGCGGCCGTCGACGCACCCGGTCGCAGGTGGGCCTTCATCCACATTGGCCAACAGCGGTGGGAGAGCGATGCTGCGCTCATCCAGCGTCTGGGCCGGACGTTCGCCGAACAACACTTCGATGTGCTGGTGGTTTTGACCGGGCTGCCGATTCCCCGAATCGAGGAGGCCTACCGTCTGTTGCCAGATTCGACGGCGCTTGTGCCGGCGATCCTCGGTGACCGCGAGCATGTCTATGAACCTGCGGTGCGGAACGCCCGGCTCTGGAACGTGGCCCTGACGATCAGCCCGGGATTGCAGCGGGAGGTGGAGCAACGCGTGCCAGGCAGACCGGTGCGAATGATCACGCTCGCGATCGACCTGCCTGATCCAGCTCGTGTTGCGAGCCGGGCGTCGCTCGGCTCGCCCATGCGGCTGATCTCGGTGGGCCGCCTGTTCGGTCGAAAGAACGTGCTTGTCATGCCGCCGATTCTCACCGAGTGTTGCCGGCTGGGCCTGGATGTGTCGCTCACGATCGTCGGCGAAGGCCCCGACCGCGGGCCGCTGGAGGCGTTGGCCCGCGAGGCAGGCGTTATGGACCGCATCACGTTCCGGTCGATCCCGACGCAGGAGGAACTCTATCAGGCTTTTCGGGAGCACCATGGCCTGCTCTGGACGGCCGGCCAGGGAGAAGGCCTTGGGCTCGTGCTCTTGGAGGCGCAGGCTAACGGCTGCGTGCCGGTGGCCACGAAGCTGCCGGGGATTTCCGACTATGCGGTCGAAGAGGGTGTGACTGGACTTCTCGCGCCGGAGGGAGATGCGGAGGCGTTTGCCAACCAACTCATGGCCTTGTCCGATCCCGGCCGCTGGAGTTCGCTCAGTGCCGCCGGTATCGAGCGGACGCGGCGGCTGTTCTCGCGAAGTGTGATGGCGGGAGAGTTGGCCACGTTGCTTGAGCAAATCCGCGCCGGCGGATTTCCCGCGCCAGCAGCCCGCAGGACGGCGCCGCGGCCTTGGCTGGGCTGGCGGGCCCACGTGCCGCCGGCACTCCGCCGCTATATCAAGCGACTGCCGTTTTGACGGGTGAGTCGAACGGGAGTTGCCGTTCGCGGTGAACCTGATACGCGAGGAAGACGAGGCCGGCAATCCATCCCGTCACTTGGATGCCCACGAGGACGTCTGGCGATCGCACGGTGTACAAAACACCGGGGGCGAGCAGAAACAGCCAGATCCAGAAAAACAGTCCGCCCGCCAAGGTTTTTGTCTGCGGGCTGTACTGCGGCAGCTTCGTCATCCGAAACAGGGCGATCAGCGGGACAAGCAGCAGCAGATCGTCGTACCAGCGGTGATAGGTCCAGATCCGGGCCACGATCGCCGTGACCGACAGCAGAAGCCAAAGATCGGCCTGACGATTGCGGAAGATCCACGCCCCCAGACCGAGCAGGATCGCCAGTGAAACAGGCCAGTTCCATCTGGCGAGTCCCATCGCGGCCAGGAGGTCGTGGACACTGGCATACCCACCCTTGAGAGAGCCGTGGTAGGCCCCATGGGTCGCCCTCGCGGACCAGGTATTCAAGATCTGCACCGACCCATCTGTCTGTGATGCGTCGGGCGGCGGAACCTCTCCCGGCGCCGGTGTCGGTGTCGGCTCGGGTGCGGGCGACGATGCCTTCGCCGAGGCCGAAGCCTTCGCCGCTGCCGGCGTCTTCCCAACAGGCTTGGGCTTGGCCGGGATGGTTGCCCCGATCTGGAATGGCACGGCGAACGCCGTCAGCCCCAGGTACATCGCGACCACAAGCAAGGCCGGTTTGATCCGCGGTGCCACGAACATCACCAGCCAGAAGAACGGGGCGGCAATGGTCGGCTGCACCAGAGCAAACAGCATCAGCAGGGCCCCCCGCCAGGTATCCCACGTCGTGGGGCTGGGCCGTGTCAGCAGCAGCACGGCATTCAAGACCAGTGGCAGGACAAACACCACCAACTGACCGTTTCCCAAGGCTGCGCCGGTCGCATAGAAGGCAAACGGCATAAGGCCCACAAACACCCGCTCCACCCGGGATTGCGCCAGACTGTGCCGGACCAACTGCCAACTCAAGACCCCCACCGACACCAGCGACAGCCCATACCAGAGGATTTTGACAATCTGCCATCGCAACCTGTTGAACACCATTCCAAGCAAGGCGTAACTCGCCGGCGGATACACGGCATCGGGATGGATCGCGTAGACATTTTCTCCGCGAAACCAGGCCCGGGTTTCGCGGAAGCGGTTTTGAAGATCGATCCCTCCCAGACTGACTCGCTGGGTTCCCAACTGGCTGGGAATATAGAAATA
>JBIIOL010000162.1:0-6977 GCA_044336965.1 Pirellulales bacterium
GATCCGCCAGTCGAAGAAGAGTTCCAGCGGTTCCATGCCGGCGCGATTGTTGTGGCCGACGACGAACGACCGCAGCCCTGCCGCCGTGCGGGCGCCGTAGACCTCCAGCCGCTGGCCCCGGAGCCGGCCGATCATGTCGAGATTGATGCAAAACACGAGCGCGTGATCGGCGAGGGCGGCCGGCCGCACCCGAAGGAAGTGCGCGGAGCCGAGCAGCCCCTTTTCCTCGCCGTCCCAAAAAGCGATCAGGATCGGTCGCCGCGGCTGCACGGGCAGTTGCCGCAGCGCCTCGGCGACCTCGATCAGGCCGGCGACGCCGGAGGCGTTGTCGTCAGCCCCGTTGTGCACCAAGCCGAAGGGGCCGTAACTGTTCCTGGCGTTGCCGTAGCCCACGTGGTCGTAATGCGCGCTGACGACGACGAGTTCCCGAGCCACGGTCGGATCGCTGCCGGGCACCAGCGCGAGGATGTTGCGCATGCCGCCAAACGGCTGGAAGTAGCTGCCGCCGTCGCCCGCCGGCTCGAAGCCGAGCGGCTCCAGAGCGTTGACGACGTAGGCGCCGGCGGCACGGCCGCCGCGGGTGCCTCCCTCGCGCCCTTCGAAGGAATCGTCGGCCAGCGCGGCCACGTGCCGCGAGGCGTCGGCGGCGGTGATGCTCGCGTGGGCGGCCGAAAGCATCTCGGCGGCAGTGGCCGCACTCGCGATTGCAGCGCCGGCGATGGCGGCATGCACGAACGAATACACAATCCGCATGATGCGAAACGCCTCCTTGCGTGGTCGCCCCGGGAAGCCCAGAATAGACCTCTCGAAGCATCCCCGGTCCATGGGGATTTTTCGAGCGACCGGAGAGGTGGCAGAGTGGTCGAATGCGCGTCTTTGCTAAAGACGTGTCCGGTCAAAAGCTGGACCGCGGGTTCGAATCCCGCCCTCTCCGTTAGGTAGATCCCGTCGAATGAGACGGGCCTCGTTTCCAAGCCGCTTTCAACAGCGAGTCATGTGGGCGTCTCTCGCCCCTCTCGCACCACGCCGTCAGCGAGAACGGGACGTGCGGTCCGGGATCTTCAACGCACAGAGCCCGAGCACCCCAAATTCAAGGGCAGACTCAAGGGCTACATGCCGCTGCCGCCCCGTCGGAACGGCGGAATGGCCAGCGAGCGCCAGCGAGGCAAAGCCGTGGACGACGCTCCACGCCTTGAGTTCCGCGCCTTCCCGCCGGTCGGCAGTCAGCAGGCCGTCGGCAACAAGCGCGTCGAGCGACCGACCGAGCAGCTCCCACGGCGTCGGGGTCGCCCCGCCAGCTGCGTCGGCGGTCAAGCATGCGACGCCGCTCCCGCCGAAGATGAGGCGAAAGAGTTCCGGATGCGCCATCGCGAACTCGACGTACGCCCGCCCGACGGCCTTGAACCGCGCGATCGCGGGCCTCTCTTTATTTCCGCTTTCAGCCGCGCGATCCATGGCTTTCAGCATGCGGCGTGCCAACTGCTCGAGTCCGTCGGCTGCTGCAGCGGTCAGAAGCGCCGACTTGTCGTCGAAATGACGGTACGCCGCATTCGCGGATACGCCCACGTCGCGGGCGGCTTCCCGCAGGCTAAAGGCGGCCTCTCCGCCCTGCTCGATCAGTCGCACCGCCGATGAAATCAGCGCGTTGCGAAGATCCCCGTGGTGATATGCCTCGCGTGTCTGGCTCATAAATACATGTTGACACCGTCCACTTCGGCTGTCAAAGTGTACGGCGTGAACATCGTGCCGGCGGTGAAAGAGGAGCCTCTGTTGACTGCACTCCATGGCGATACAAGGCCGCCGTATGACATGGTGGAGTAGCGTGCTTTCATCGATCGCGTGCGGGATAGCACTTGCCGTGGCGGCATACAGCTGGCGGCGGATGCGCGTGGCGTCACTCGGGGTGATGGCATGGTGTGCTGCAGCCTGGGCGCTTTCGCTCTGTGGCTTTTTTCAGGATTCGCGCGAGTGGCGCACTGCCGATATCCCAGGCTTCCTCCTCTTCGGCACCTTGATGCCGTTGCCGCTGATGGTGTTCACGTTCGGGTGGTATCGCTCGCCGACGTTTCGCGCGTTTCTGGAAGCAATTCCACTTCCGACGCTCATCGGCACTCAGGCGTATCGGCTGGCAGGCGTCGTTTTCCTGTGGATGTATGCGGAAGGCCTGATGCCGCCCGAGATTGGCATCGTCACGGGGTGTGCAGATGTGTTCATCGGCATCACGGCGATTCCGTTGGCGTGGGTGGTCGCGAAACACGTGGGTAGCATTCGCTGGCTCGTGATCGGCTGGAATCTGTTCGGCATCACCGATTTCCTGATCTCCGTGAGCATGGTGTCGCTGTCCTTCATCGGTGTCCTGGCTTTGCAACCGGCCCCCGTCCGAATCGGCCTGCATCCGCTGGCGCTCATATCGCTCTTTCAAGTTCCTCTCTCCATCGCCATTCATCTGCTCGCGCTTCGCCGGCTCATGTCGCCGAGCTGAGCCGTCGCGCGCAGTCCTCCACGCAGACCGTCATCACATACGAACCAACGACCAGGAAGCTTCCCCATGGGCTGGGTTGCCCTCAAGATGCTGACAGGAGACCGGGCCAAATACCTTGGCCTCGTGTTTGGCGTGGCATTCGCCAGCATGCTCATGTCACATCAGGTGAGCATCTTCTGCGGGCTCATGCTCCGCACGGCCAGCCAGATTCTCGACGTGCGCGACGCCGCGATCTGGATCTGCGACCCGGAGTTGCAGAGTGTCGACGAGATCGAGCCGCTCTCGGACACCGATCTCTACCGGGTCCGCGGCGTGCCCGGAGTGCGCTGGGCTTCACGCCTCTCGAAATCGCTCGGTCGCGTCCGCACCGCCAACGGGCGCTACCGCACCGCCATCGTCATGGGGCTCGATGACGACAGCTTCGCCGGCGCCCCGCAGCAGATGCTGCTCGGGTCGTGGCATGATCTGCGGCGGCCGGATGGGGTGATCCTCGACGACGCGGGGTTCAGCTATCTCTTTCCGGGCGAGCCGGTCGCCCTCGGCAAGACGCTCGAAATGAACGATCGCCGCGTGGTGGTCGTGGGGATCTGTCGGGTCGCCGCGCCATTTCAGACCTTTCCCGTCATGTACTGCCGCTACAGCCAGGCGCTGCGGTATGTGCCACACGAACGGAAGACCCTCGGCTTTATCGTGGCTGACGTCCATCCCGGCGCTGATCCGCGCGAGGTGTGCCGGCGCATCGGTGAGCGAACCAAGCTCGCGGCCTACGACGCGCGGTCGTTCGTGTGGCTTACGATCGGCTACTACATGCGATCCACGGGCATCCCCGTGAATTTCGGGATCACCGTCGCACTTGGTTTCATCGTGGGAACGGCAATCGCCGGCCAGACCTTCTATCTCTTCACACTCGAGAATCTCAAGCAGTTCGGTGCGCTCAAGGCCATGGGGGTCACCAATAAACGGATTCTCGCCATGATCCTGCTCCAAGCAGGTATCGTCGGCGGCCTCGGCTACGCGCTGGGCATGGGCGCCGCCAGCGTCTTCTTCGAGATCACCAAAGACGTCTACCACCTCCGTGGATTCTTCCTGCCCTGGCAGGTTGCCGTCGGCACCGCCGGTGCCGTGGTGGTGATCATGTGCCTCGCCAGCGTCGTCAGCATCCGCAGGGTCTGGAAATTGGAACCGGCGATCGTCTTCAAGTAGCCACGGGTGTTTCCTTGACAGCCACTTCCACCATCCGCACCGCTGTTGCCTGCACGGGCGTCACGAAGTTTTTCGGCTCGGGCGACACGCGGGTGCAGGTGCTCCACGGAGTCGACGTCGAGGTCGCCCCGGGAGAGATCACGCTGCTGGTCGGCCCTTCGGGATGCGGCAAGACGACGCTGATCTCGATCGTCGCAGGCCTGCTCACACCCACGGCCGGCGACGTCCGCATCTTCGACCGACCACTCAGCGATCTGCGCGGGGATGCGCTCGTCGCGTTTCGAGCGCGGATGATCGGCTTCGTCTTCCAGCAATACAACCTGCTTCCGGCGCTCACGGCAGCCGAAAACGCCTGCCTCCCGCTCCTCGTGCAAGGCAGGCGGCGGAGCGAGGCCATCCGAGAGGCCCGCGAGATGCTCGCAGCCGTGGGGCTCGGTGGAAAGGCAGACGCCCGTCCCGCCCAGCTCTCCGGCGGCCAGCAGCAGCGAGTTGCAATAGCCCGCGCGCTCGTCCACCGCCCACGGCTCCTGGTCTGCGACGAGCCCACGGCGGCCCTCGACGCCGATTCCGGCCGCACCGTCATGGAGCTTCTGCGGCGTGTGAGCCTGGACTCGGATCGGGCGGTGATCGTCGTCACCCACGATAGACGGGTCTACGGATACGGCGATCGCATCATCGAGATGGGCGATGGACGTGTGATTGGCGACTCCCCCGCTGCTGATTTCCAGGAGTCACACGCATGAGCGGCAAAATCGGGACTCTGCTTCTGCCTCTGCTGGCCCTGGGCTCTATCGGCTATGCGAGTTGGCACGTCTACCGGGCCAACCAGCCGCTCCCGAGGGCCGTGCCGCCGATTCCGCCGGTGATCGCCCCTTTTTCCCACACGCTCGCCGCATCGGGAATCGTCGAACCGACGACCGAAGACGTGGTCGTTGGGACGCACGTGTCGGGCGTGGTCGAGCGAGTCCATGTGTCGGCCGGCGATCACGTGGCGGTGGGCGCGCCCCTCTTCCGCATCGACACACGACAGGCCTCTGCGGAGCTTGCCGTCCGTGAGGCCGGCCTGGCCGATGCCGAGGCGCATCTCCACCGCGTCCGATCGCTCCCTAGGCCCGAAGAGGTGCCGGCGAGCGAGGCGCGGGTCAGCGAGGCGCAGGCGGCCATGGTGGCGGCCGAGGATGCATACCGCCGCACGGCGAGGCTCGCCGAGGCGCGGACAGTGCCCGAGGCCGAGCTGATCTCGCGGCGTGCGGAACTCGAGCAGGCGAGACAGCGCCTCGCGGCCGCCACGGCGGACGACACGCTGCTGAAGGCCGGCGCATGGAAAGAGGACATCGCCGTCGCCGAGAGCGCCGTCAGGCGTGCACGGGCCCATGTGGAGCAGGCCCGCACCGAGATCGCGCGGCTCACAGTCACGTCGCCGATCGACGGCGACGTGCTAAAGGTTGACGTTCGCGCCGGCGAGCAGGTGGGCACGGAACCCGGCCAACGGCTCATGGTGCTGGGGCGTGTGCAGCCGCTCTGCGTGCGAGCCGACTTCGATGAAAGTGAGATTCCGCGATTCGACAAAAGCGCGCCTGCGCATGCTCATCAGCGTGGCGCTTCCGGCCGATCCTATCGGCTCCGATTCGTGCGGGTAGAGCCATACGTCGTGCCGAAGCAGTCGCTCACAGGCGACAACCGCGAACGAGTCGACACCCGCGTCCTGCGGGTCGTGTACGCGGTGGATGAAGACTCGCCGGGGCTCTTCGTTGGCCAGCAGGTGGATGTTTACGTCGATCTCGATGGCTCAACGGCGTCACACGACAACGCGGTCGTGCGTGAGTGAAGTGGTGCGTGGAATCCACGAACTGTCCAGGCGATCGAAATAGCGTCAGACATCGCAGACGCTGCGCTGGAACGGAAAACGGGCTCGACTAAATCCCGCCCTCTCCGCTGGTTTGACCGGATCGTCGTGATGCGTCGGGATTTTTCCCGCAGGCCCGCGGCCTGATTCACCTTCGCTCGATCGTCAGCCCTTCGAAGACGTAGGCTTCGCCGTCGGCAGGCCGCGGATCGACCGGCACGTCCACGATCAGTTCACCGAGCACCTGGGGATCGACCTTTGGCGAAGCTGTGAGGTCGATCGTGGCCTCGCCCGTCACCGCATCGACAGGCACTTCCTCGGCGTCGAGCAGCGATTCATCATTGGTGAAGAGCGTCACGAGGACTCGCTTCGGCCTGCAGGAGCCGGAGAAGCGGTACACATGGCGGAAGCCACCCGGCCAGAGGCTGATGAGCGTGTGGGCCGCCCGCACGACCGGTGCCGCTGCATCCGGCGAGAGCCGGTAGCTCGAGGGCCCGTGCTGGGGCGGCTGCAGGAAAGCGAGCGTCGCGGCGGGAAAGATCGCCCGCTTGCCATGGATCGCCGGCGAATAGCTCGTGACCCACTGGTTGTAGGTTCGTGGCTTGTCGCCGGAAAAGATCAGCAGTTTCAGGATCTCGCCCGCATCCGTCGTGCGCGTGAATGTCTTCTCGGGCGGTCCGAAGAGTTGCACGAGCCTCGCTTCCGTCAGCCCGAGGGGCTCCACGGCATAGGCCTCGATCGCGCCGTTGCGGTAGATGGCAGGGTCGCGGACACGCGGCTCGAGATAGACGAGGTCGTCTCCGCAGAAGTCGACCTCCAGATCCGGGTGCCGGAGCGACAGCGGCGCCGCGAGCCAGTAGCCCGTCATCACCCGCCTGACGCCCGCTTCCCGCGCGAGGGCGTGAATCGCGTCGGCCCGCTCGGCAATCGCGGTCCAGACGTTGCGGCGCGTGACGACGTCGCTCGTGACGCGGAGGGCAAAGCCGGCCACGATGGCCACTAGGATCGACGCCGCTGCCAGATCGATCCACACGCTTTGCCTCGGGTTGCGATCACGCAGGCGGGCGACTGCCCGGCCCGCAATGAGCAGGAAGACGACGATACCGAGGAGCAGGAATGCGACGAACTGCCGTGAGTGCGCGGGGCCGGAGTACCCGACAAGAAGCACCTGCAGGAGCACCGTGACCGGAAGCCCGAGAAGAAGGCTCGACGCAGGAACGAATACGAGCCGGTCAGTGGCCGTCCACCCCTCCTCCGCCGTGGGGCCGCGGCCGAAAAGCCGCCGTGCGACGACGCCCCCTGCCAGAAGCCATCCCGTCACCGGGAGCAGAAACCAGATGCCCGTCTTTGCGAAGTTGAAGTAATACTCCCGCAGGTCGCGCAGAAACGTCGGCACCGACGTCTTCATCGCCGCCTCGACCATGCCGCTCGGGCCGGAGAGAACCG
>JBIIOL010000163.1:0-6962 GCA_044336965.1 Pirellulales bacterium
ACACGAAGGTCCTCGACTGGCAGCCGCCGACCGCGACATGGTTCGTGGGCGGCCACATGAATGCTTCGGCTGCCTGCCTCGATGCGCATGTCGCCGCCGGCAGGGGCGAGAAGACCGCCATGGTGTGGGTGGGCGAGCCGACGGACGAACGCCGCACCTTTACCTACCGCGAACTGCTTGCGGAGGTCTGCCGATGTGCGGCCGGCCTGCAGAAGCTCGGGATCAAGGCGGGCGACGTCGTCTCGATCTATATGCCGATGACGCCTGAACTCGTGATCGCAATGCTCGCCTGCGCCCGGATCGGTGCCGTGCACTCCGTGATCTTCGGTGGGTTCTCCAGCGAGGCGATCGCAGACCGCAACGAAGACGCCAAGGCCGTGGCCGTGATCACCGCCGACGGCGGCTGGCGGCGGGGATCGCAGCTGCCCCTCAAGAAGAACGTCGATGAGGCGCTCAAAAAATCTCCGACCGTGAAGCACGTGATCGTGCTCAAGCGGACCGGCCAGCCGGTCGACATGGTGCCGGGCCGCGATGTCTGGTGGCACGACCTCGTCGCCGGCATGCCGACCGACACGCCCCCCGTGGCGATGGATTCGGAGTCGCCGCTCTTCATCCTCTACACCAGCGGATCGACCGGCAAGCCGAAGGGCATCAAGCACACGACCGCCGGCTACCTGCTCTGGGCGAAGACCACAGCGGAGTGGGTCTTTGACCTGCAGGAAGACGACCTCTTCTGGTGCACGGCCGACTGTGGCTGGATCACGGGGCACAGCTACGTGACCTACGGCCCGCTGGCCGCGGGTGCGAGCATCCTCATCTACGAGGGCGCCCCGAATGCGCCGCACGAGGGCCGCTTCTGGGAGATCATCGAGCAGGAGAAGCCGACGATCTTCTACACCGCACCCACCGCCATCCGCTCGTTCATGAAGTGGGGCATGCAGCACATCGAGGGCCGCGATCTGTCGAGCCTGCGGCTGTTGGGCACCGTTGGCGAAGGCATCAATCCCGAGGCCTGGATGTGGTACCACGAAGTGATCGGCGGCAAACGCTGTCCGATCGTCGACACGTGGTGGCAGACCGAGACGGGCGGCATCATGATGAGCCCGCTGCCCGGTTGCACGCCCACCAAGCCGGGCAGTTGCACGCTGCCGCTCCCGGGCGTCTGCCCCGAGATCGTCGATGCGGCGGGAGATCCGGTCGAGCAGGGCGAGGGGGGGTGGCTCGTGATGACCAAGCCATGGCCCGGCATGCTCCGGGGCATCTGGGGCGACGACGAGCGGTTTCGCGAGACCTACTGGTCCCGCGTACCGGGGAAGTATCTGGCCGGCGACAACGCCCGACAGGACGCTGATGGCTACTACTGGATCATGGGGCGGATTGATGACGTGCTCAACGTCGCCGGCCACCGGCTTTCCACCATCGAGATCGAAAGCGCCCTGGTGAGCCACCCACTGGTGGCCGAGGCGGCCGCGGTGGGCCGTCCGCACGAGGTGAAGGGGGAGGCGGTGGCGGTGTTCGTGACGCTCAAGGGCGGCGAGCCCGACGACGTGAACGCGCTCAAAGACGCCCTGCGAAAGCACGTCCGCCAGCAGATTGGTGCCCTGGCCGCGCCCGACGACATCCACTTCTCCGCGACGCTGCCGAAGACCCGCAGCGGCAAGATCATGCGGCGTCTGCTGCGAGACATCGCCGCAGGCAAGGAAACTGTCGGCGACACGACGACGCTCGAAGATTACACCGTGCTCGCCAAGCTCCGCGGCAACGACGAGTGATCGGCCATTTGCTCCATGCCCCCCGCTCCCGAACTCCTCGCGCCCGCCGGTGACTGGGACTGCGTCCGCGCCGCCATCGAAAACGGCGCCGACGCCGTCTATTTCGGGCTCGAGTCCGGCTTCAACGCCCGGGCCCGGGCCACGAACTTCGCGGTCGACGACCTGCCCCGGCTCATGGCCATGCTGCACCGCCGCGGGCTCAAGGGCTACGCCACGCTCAACACGCTCGTCTTCAGCGACGAGTTGCCGCAGTTCGAGCAGGTGATCGTCGCCGTCGCCGAGGCGGGCGTCGATGCCGTGCTCGTGCAGGATGTCGGCGCCGCCCGGCTCATCAAGGCGATCTGCCCCGATCTTCCGCTGCATGCCTCGACGCAGATGACATTGACCAGCGCCGAGAGCATCCGCCTTGCGGAGCAGCTCGGCATGGAGCGGGTGGTCGTGGCCCGGGAACTCTCCATCGATGAGATCGTCGCGATTCGCCGCCAGACGGCGATGCCGCTCGAGGTGTTCGTGCACGGCGCGCTCTGCGTGGCCTATTCCGGGCAGTGCCTGACGAGCGAGTCGCTCGGGGGCCGCAGCGCGAACCGTGGCCAGTGCGCCCAGGCCTGCCGGCTGCCCTACGACCTCGTCTGCGATGGCAAGGACGTCGATCTCGGCAGCCAGAAATATCTGCTCTCGCCGCAGGATCTCGCCGCCTATGCGCTCGTGCCGGAACTGCTTGCCGCCGGCATCGCGTCGTTCAAGATCGAGGGCCGGCTCAAGACGCCCGAATACGTCGCCAACATCACGAAGCACTATCGCACGGCGATCGATGCGGCGGTGGCCGCACAGCCGGTCGTATTCACGCCCCGGGATGTGGAGGAGATGGAGCTGTCGTTCTCCCGCGGGTTCTCGCCGGGCTGGCTCCAGGGCTGCGACCATAAGATGCTCGTGCCTGCGACGAGCAGTGCCAAGCGAGGCGTGAAGCTCGGCACCGTCGTGGCTGTCCGCCGCGGCGGGGTGGTGGTCGATCTCGTGGCCGGCGTGAAACGGGGCGACGGCGTGGCCTTCGACTGCGGCCAGCCGATCGACAACCCGGAGGGGGGCCGCGTCTACGAGGTGTTTCAGGGCAGCCAGTCGCTCACCGAGCCCGTGGCGTGTGGTCAGGTGGAGCTGACGTTTGGGCACGGGGCGGTCGACTTCGACGCGGTGCAGCCAGGGCAGACCGTCTGGAAGACCGACGATCCCCAGCTCACCGCCCGTCTGCGCAAGACCTTCGCCTCGGCCGATCCGCAGCGCCGCACGCCGATCGACCTGCACGTCACGGTGGCCGTGGGCGGGCCGGTGCGGATCGTGGCGACGGTGGCGGGGGGCAGGCAGTGCGTTGTCGAGTCGGATGGTCCCACGGTCGCGGCCACGAAGCATCCGCTGACCGCCGAGACACTGCAGTCACAGCTCGCCAGGCTGGGCGGCACTCCATTCGAGCTCGAGTCGCTCACGGCCGACATCATCGGTGCACCGATGGTGCCGCACAGCGTGCTTGGAAAGCTGCGGCACGACCTCGTCGCCCGGCTTGAGGAGACGGTGGTGGCCCTGCCGCCGCGGCAGATCGACCGCGGCGTGTTGGCAAAAGTGGAGAGCGAAAGGGGCAAAGCCGAGATTGTCGCGTTGCACGTTTTGGTACGGTCTCTCTCGCAGTTGCGTGACGTGCTCGAGCTCGGTGAGCGGAGCCTCTCCGCCGACTTCGCCGACATCCGGCAGTATCGCGAAGCGGTGGAGTTGACGCATGCGCGAGGAGCCACGATCCAGCTCGCCACGCCTCGGATCCAGAAGCCCGACGAGATGGGCATCTTCCGACTCATGGTCAAGGCTGAGCCCGACGGCGTGCTCGTTCGCAATGTCGGCGGCCTGCGATTTTTTCGCGAGCAGGGGCTGCCGATCACCGGTGATTTCTCACTGAACGTCACGAATGAACGGACCGCGGCATTCTTCATGGAGGAAGGGCTCGCGCGGGTGACCGCGTCGTACGACCTGAATAGGGAGCAGTTGCTGGCGCTGGTGGCGGCGACGCCGCCGGAGTGGCTCGAGGTGGTGGTTCACCAGCACATGCCGATGTTCCACATGGAGCACTGCGTGTTTTGTGCCGTGCTTTCGCCAGGCACCAACAAGACCAACTGCGGCCGGCCGTGTGACGACCACGTCGTGAAGCTCCGCGACCGGATCGGTGTGGAGCACCCGCTCACCGCCGACGTGGGCTGCCGCAACACGCTCTTCAATGCCGTGCCGCAGAGCGCCGCCGAGGCGGTGCCTGCGCTCGTGGCCCGCGGCGTCGGGCACTTCCGCGTGGAACTCCTCGACGAGTCGGCGGAGGCTATCGGCGACATCATTCGCTGCTACCGCGACCTGCTCGCCGGCAGGACGACCGGCCGCGAGGTGTGGGGTCGGCTCAAGGCCACCAACCGCGTGGGGGTGACCCGGGGCACGCTGGAAGAACGCCGCAATCCGCTCGCCATCCTGTAGTGGCCGTATCGGGCCAAAAACGGCTGAAAAAGCCGGTGTGTCTCCTCGTGACGGTGCCGCGGGTACTGGCTATTACGCAGACTTTGCCGGCTGCTTGCATCGCCCCCCGCAACGCCGTAAGACAGTTGGTCTTGACCGGTGGTTCGAGGCCCCGTTTTGCGGGGCATCGGGCACGATCAGGCATGCTCGTCAGGGACGATGGGTCATGTGGTTTCACCCTTCCTTCGGTTTCTTTCCTTCTGGAGACGAGCGACCATGAATCTTGTGGATCTTGTGACAAGCCAACTGACCGGCGACGTGCTGGGCAAGCTGGCCGGCCTTTCAGGCGCGAGCGAGGCACAGACCCGTTCCGCCACCAGCGCTGCTGTGCCGGCGCTGCTGAGCGCATTTGGGAAAATGGCATCCACCAATAGCGGTGCCAGCACGCTGGCCAACTCGTTGGGCGGTCTCGACCTCAAGACGCTCGGCAATCTCGCCGGCCTGCTCGGTGGCAGCCAGGCTTCGGGCCTCGGCAGCATCGGCGGCAGCCTGCTCTCGTCGTTGCTCGGCAACAACCTGGGCAGCCTCGTGGGCACGATCGCGTCGTTTGCGGGCATGCAGCCCGGCATCATGAAGACGCTGCTCACCTACCTGGCCCCGATCGTGCTGGGCACGGTCGCGAACTCCTTCAAGGGTGCCAAGCCCGATGCGTCCGGCCTCATGCGGCTCTTCTCGGAGCAGCAGGACAACATCAAGGCGGCCCTACCGCGTGGCCTGTCGCTGGCCGACTTCGACACGACCTCGGCCTCGCCGCGTCGTGCCGAGGAGACCCGCGGCGTGCATCGCCACGAGGAAACTCGCGGCGTGCACCGCCACGAGGAGCCAGCTTCGGCCTTCCCGTCGTGGCTGCCGCTCTTGCTGCTGCCCTTGCTGGGCCTCGTGGGCTGGTGGCTGTGGCCGAAGCCGGCACCTGCGCCCCGCGCCGTGGTGGTCAATGAGACCGTTCGTCGTGAAGGTCCGGTGGTCGTCGATCGCACCGAAGTGATCGAGACGCAAGGCAAGAAGGTCGTCGCCGATGCCGTCGAAGAGAAGATTTCGTTGGCACCGGAGATGGTCGAAGCTCTGAAGGTTGGCGAGAACCTCACCGGTCTGTTTGGCAACCTCGGCAAGGTGCTCGGCACCGTGACCGATGAGGCCTCGGCCCGGGCCGCGATTCCGCAGCTGAGCGAATACGCTCCGGTGCTCGAGTCGCTGCAGAAGTCGACCGTGGCGCTGCCCGAGGCGGGCCGCTCGTCGATCGTGGAACTCGTGACCAAGAACATGGGCTCCCTGCAGACGGTGATCAACACGGTCATGGCGATCCCGGGCGTCAAGGAAATCCTTGGCCCGACCGTCACGCCGATGATCGAGACGCTCTCGAAGCTCGGCAAGTAATGCGGTGGTGCGGCGTCATGTCGCACTCCTGCTGAACACACAACTGGCCCGGATCGGCCCCGCCGATCCGGGCCAGCTTGTTTGACGCCCATACAAGCCCTGAGCGTCAGCGACGGGATCCCCCGGCTCGCGCCGGGGGCTTGTATGGGGGGAACCCGACGGGCTCGTTGTCGGACGGTCACCAGTAGATGTACTGGAGGAACCGCTCGCGGTCGGGCTTCGGAAGCTGTTCCACGTCGCGGACGACCCAGCGGTTGTCCTCGGTGTCGACGAGCATCTTGCCGTCGGCTCCGAAGTCGATCGACTGGCTCTGCGTCCATCGCATCGTGAACGCCTGCCGGCCGACGTCGGTGTCGACGTCGAGATCGAGGTAGCCATGCGCGAGTTTGACGCCGTGCACGCGGGTGATCGTTCGCACGAGTGTCCGCCGTGCCAGGGCCGTTCGTGCGATCGCCACGTCGGCATCGCTCCAGCCGTCGAGCGAACGGATCATCCCGATCTCGATTTCCTCTCCCGACTCGCTCCAGCCGCGGACCGAAAGGTATCCCTCAGGATGCGTGGCCGGGAACGTGCGGACCACGAAGATGCCGGCGCCGATTCGCGTGTCGTCTTTCCAGAGTTCGATCCGGTCGTGCGGGCCGATCGCGAAGCGGTGGCACTGCGGGTCGAGCCACTGGATGCAGGCGGCGGCGGGCGGCTGCTGGGGGGGCCGCAGTGCAGCGTCAGTGGAGACTTCTGGAGCGGCCTCCTGCTCCTTGTCCTCCACCAGCAGGCTGTCGACCGTGGGTTGCTTCGTGACCTGGGTCTGGATCCGCACGAGGCGGGCGTAGATGCCGTCGGCGGCGAGCAGTTCGGCATGTGTGCCCTGCTCGACGAGGCGACCACGATCGAAGGCGAGAATGCGGTCGGCGTTGCGGAGCGTGGAGAGCCGGTGGGCGATGGCGATCGTTGTCCTGCCGCGGACGAGGACGGCGAGCGCCTCCTGGATGCTCTTCTCCGCCTCGGCGTCGATGTTGCTCGTCGCCTCGTCAAGCACGAGCACACGGGGGTCGTAGAGGAGCGTTCGCGCGATCGAAAGCCGTTGCTTCTCGCCGCCTGACAGGCCGGCGCCGTGCTCGCCGAGGAGCGTCTCGTAGGCCAGCGGCTGGCGGCAGAGAAAGTCGTGGGCGCCCGCCGCCTTGGCGGCTGCGAGGCCCTGCTCGATCGTCGCCTGGGGACGGCCGTAGGAGAGATTTTTCCAGATCGTGCCCCGGAAGAGAAACGATTCCTGGAAGACGA
>JBIIOL010000164.1:0-6958 GCA_044336965.1 Pirellulales bacterium
CGGGCCGGATTCAACGGTCGCGTCCAAGGGAGCACCATGCAGTCATTCCTCGCCAAATGTGCCGCCCTGGGGATCGTCGCGGGCGGATTCACCCTCACCGGCGACGTGGGACGGCTCGCGGACCGCGGCCGGCGGCTTCTGGACGCTCGCACGGTGCCTTCGGAGACGCCAGCCGACCAGTCGACCGATGGTCACGATGCCACGGCTCAGGCCAGCGCGGTTCCACAGGCGACCGCGGCCCCATCAGCCGCAGCACAACAGCCCGGTGGCGTGCCCGCCGCAGCTGTTCCTCCAGCGTCCCCTGCCCACGCAGCTGCCCCCGCGCGGACACTGCCCAGTGTGCCACTTCTCGATGCGCCGGTTGGACGGGCCGTCGCCGTTCCCCCGCCACCCGCCAAGGGCCCCGACAGCATCGATCTTCGTCACGTGCCAGCGGGCAGCCGCGTGCTCGTCTGGGTCCGACGGTCTGGCTCCACGGGCCGAACGCGGTCGACCGACCTGATCGCGCTTGATCTCATCGATCCGAATACCGGCGAGGCGCTCGAGCATCGCCATGCCGCGATGACCCACGGCAGCGAGGGCACGACCGTGTATGCGGCCCCGCGCCGCGTGGTGATCACGCGCGACGCTTCGGGCCGGGTCGCCAAGGGTACGCTCCTCCGGGTCACTCCGCTGCATGGCGTCATCGGCCTCGGAAGCGAGGAAACGATCGGCACGGTGCTGGCGGTCGACGTCCAGAGCCGGTGAGCGTCATCCCCCGGCTCGCGCCGGAGGCTTGTATGGGATTCGCACCATCCGCACATACAAGCCCTGAGCGCAAGCGACGGGATGGCGAGGCCCTTGGCTTCACGCCTCGTCGCTGACTTCACGCCTCGTCGCTGGCTTCCTGGGCCTCGCGATCGCTCGACCAGCCGACCCGCTTCTTGGAGAGGCCGATCTTTCGCTCGTCGGTGTCGACGCGAAGGATCTTCACCTCGAGCGGATCGCCGACCTTCACGACATCTTCGGCGTTCTCGATCTTGTCCTCAGAGAGTTCTGAGATGTGCAGGAGGCCTTCCAGGCCGTCCTCCAACCCCACGAACACACCGAAGTTGGTGATCTTCGTAACGGTGCCCTTCACGACGTCGCCCGTCTTGTAGCGTTGCGGAATGTCCGTCGACCACGGATCATCGGCCATCTGCTTGAGTCCCAACGCGATCCTTCGTCGCTGCTGGTCGACCGAGAGCACCTTGCACTCGACCTCGTGGCCTTTTTCCAGCATCTCGCTGGGATGCGTCACCTTCCGCGTCCACGACATGTCGGTCACGTGGAGCAGGCCGTCGATGCCATCGTCGATCTCGATGAAGGCCCCGTAGTTGGTAAGGTTCCGCACCACGCCCTTGACGATCGCACCCGGCGGGTAGTCGGCAGCCACCTTTTCCCAGGGATTCTGCTGGGTCTGCTTCATGCCCAGCGAGATTTCCTGCTTCTCCTTGTTGATGGCGAGCACTACCACCTCGACATCGTCGCCCGGCTTGACCAGTTCGCTCGGATGGCTGACCCGCTTGGTCCAACTCATCTCGCTGATGTGGACGAGTCCCTCGACGCCATCCTCGAGTTTGACGAACGCACCGTAGCTCATCACGTTGACGACCGTCCCCTTGCAAACGGTGCCGACGGGATACTTGTCGGCCACCTTCGCCCACGGACTGGCGGTCCGCTGCTTCATGCCCAGCGCGATCTTTTCACGTTCGCGATCGATGTGGAGCACCTGCACCTCGACCTCTTGGTCGATCTGCACCATCTCGCTGGGATGGCCGATACGGCCCCAGCTCATGTCGGTGATGTGCAGCAGGCCGTCGATGCCGCCCAGGTCGACGAACGCGCCGAAGTCGGCGATGTTCTTGACGACACCCCGGCGGACCTGCCCCACCTCGAGCGTCTCCATGAGTTGCTTCTTGCGCTCGGCCCGCTCCTGCTCGATGAGCGCCCGCCGCGACACGACGATGTTGCGCCGCGCCTCGTCAATCTTCAGCACGAGGCACTGGATGGCCCGACCGCAGTAGTCGCCGATGTCGGCGGGGCGACGGATGTCGACTTGGCTCGCTGGCAGGAAAACGTTGACTCCGGAGATGTCGACCAGAAGGCCGCCCTTGATCTTGCGGGTGACGAACCCGGTGACCACGTCGTTCTCGTGGACACTCTCCATCACGCGCAGCCAGTCTTCGATCCGGCGCGCCTTTCGCTTGGAGAGCGTGATCAGCCCACGCTGCTCCTCGACCTGTCCGTCCTCGAACTCCTCGAGCAGCACTTTGACGATGTCGCCCACCTGCGGCGGCGGCTCAGTCTCATCCCACTCGTTCCGCGGGATGTGTCCCTCGCTCTTATAGCCCACGTCGACGAGCACGAACTCATCGTCGACCCGCAAAACCTTCCCCTCGAGCACCGAGTTGACCGCCAGCGTGGAGGTTCCGATCGAATATTCGCCCTCCTCCGTTCCTGCCAGGGCGAGTTCCAGTTCCTGATCGAGTTCGTCTCCGAGTTCAAGTTCGCGAATGAGGTTGCGGTTGACCATGCGTGAGGGGGTTTTGGGTAAACGGGTTGAAGGAGGGGGACTCGTGAGCCACGACGGATCAAGTCGCGTAGTGTAGCAGCCGTTCAACGGCTGAACAATCGAGTGTTTCCCCCGCCGCCCCAGATTTCCCGATCGTCAAGGCGGCTCTGCCCCGCGAGACGGCCCACAAATGTGGCCGATGCATTCCCTATGAACCGTATCCGTCGACTCCCGTTGTTGGCCAGTCTGGCAGTCATGGTGCTGGCTCTGCCTGCCAGGGCGCAGTTCGCCGCCCCGGAAGCCGGCTCGGCGGCCCCGACGTTGGGCGACGCCCGCACGCAGAAATACCGGGTTGGCGTGGTGGTGATGGCCGAGGGTGGGGCGTGCCGGGATATCTACGCCACCCTGCCTGTGCCCGCCGACTGGCCGGAGCAGAAGGTCCAGATTCTGCAGGACGACGTCTCCCCGGATGTCCGCGGTTTGCGGTATCGCACGCTTCCGGGGGGCGTGAAGCAGATGATCGTGGAGATTCCCAACCTGCCCGCCGGCGACAGGGCGCACGCCATCGTCACCTTTTCCCTGGAACGCGCGTCGATCCGCCCGCCCGCCGATCCCTCGACCCTGTCGATTCCACAGAAACCCGACCGGGCGTTGCGGGCCTTCCTGGGGCCGAGTCCCTACATCGAAACACGCCATCCGAAGATCCTGAAACTGGCAAAGACGACCGGCGCGGATCTCGATGGCTGGAAGAAGGTGGAGGCACTCTACGACACGGTCCGCGAGAAGGTCGAGTACCGCAATGGCGAGTTGAAGGGAGCGGCACGGGCGCTGGCTGACGGCTGGGGCGACTGCGAGGAGCTCACTTGCCTCTTCATCGCCATGGCCCGGGCTGAAGGCATCCCGGCGCGGACCGTCTGGGTGGAGGGACACTGCTATCCCGAATTCTATCTCGTTGATGCCGAAGGCCAGGGCTGGTGGTATCCCTGTCAGGCTGCCGGCACACGCTCCTTCGGCGGCATGCCAGATCAGCTTCCGATCCTGCAGAAGGGCGACTCGTTCCGCGATCCCGACCGCCCCAGCAAGCCGCTGCGGTACGTGTCGGAGTTCATCAGGGGCTCCGCCAAGGGTGGCGGCGGTTCGCCCAAGGTGACATGGATCCGAGAAGGGGCGTAACGCCTTACTCCGCGCCGACGAAGACTTCTTCGTTCAGCGGGCGCCCAAAGGCATCCTTGGCGACCGGCGTGAACCACCGCGGCACGATCGGCAGACCGGCCTCCCGCCAGGCCGCCTCCAGCCGATCACCGGCAACCTTCACGATCCGCTCGCGGCCACGGCCAGCCAGCGTCGAGCGATCGGCCCACGGCGTCACCGGTCCGTCAAAGCCGGCATGCTTTGCCTGCGTCAGCACGGCTGCCGAATTGATCACCCCGGTCTCGCCCGGCATCAGCCGCTGTGCGTGCGTGAGTTCCGCCGCCGCCACGTCGCGGGGAGCGTCGGAGAGCCGAACCTCGACGAGCCGACCCTTTGGCACCTTGGTGATCATCTCGAGCGGTTCGCCCGTGATGTGCATGGCCCAAGAATCGACCACGGCGCCGACGCGGGGATGCGACACGGCGAGCAGGCCGAGCAGGCCCTCGAAGGTATGAATGAACTGGTGGGCCTTCTCGGCGCGGGCCTCTGCCTCGGGGGTGATCGCCAGCCCGAGCGAGATGCCGTGCGGATCGAGCATGCCGCCGAGCGTGTCGAGCCGCATGCGATACTGTTCGAAGAAGTCCTTGAAGGAGTGCTCATCGGAGGCTGCCGCGATCGAGGCGACAGCGCGGGTGGCCTCGGTGGCCTGCGCAAACTCGAGCCGTTTCGGCAGCGCCGCCAGTTCGGCCTTGAACGTCGCCTCATCCGCATCGAGCGTCACGGGCAGCCGAAACACGCCGCACTTCAGCCGCGCGCTCACCATCAGACGCCGCGCGTGGGGTACGCCGAAGGTCTCCGCCTGCTGCTGGAAGTCGACGAGGTCGATGTCCATCGCATCAAAACCGAACGACAGGGCCAGTTCGATGAGTTCGCTGGGGCGTCCGGAAAGCGGCAGGCCAAACGTGCTGAGGTTGCGGAACATCCTGGGGGAAATCTCCTGTGTTCTTGAGGCTGGGGCCCAGCAGTATGACCGAAACCCGCGGCTTTTTGAAGCGGGGGCTGTCCCGCCATGCTTCGGCCAGAGACCTCCCGCCTGTCGCGTTTGACAAAAAGCCCCGGACGGAAGTCCGGGGACTGCGGTTTATTGGGCGTTCCCGGATCTGCATGGCACATCGGGTGAAGCGTCCACCCGGAGTCCCCCGGCTTCCGCCGGGGGCTTGCATGAAGACGTCCATACAAGCCAGCGTGAGGAGTCCCCCGGCTTCCGCCGGGGGCTTCTATAAAGACGTCCATCCAAGCCCAGCGCGTGAGCACCGGGATCCCGGGTTCCCGCTGTGACGACGACTACCGGGCCGGTTGGAGTTCGGCGAGGCTGATTCCCAGCCGCTTGAGCTTCTTGTAGAGCGTGGTGCGATTGATGCCGAGCGCCCGCGCGGCCGCGTCCCGCCGCCAGCTGGCCCGCTCCAGAGCCTCGATGATCAGCCGCCGCTCTGGATGGGCCATCGATGTCTTGAGCGATGCCTGCAGCGGTCCCGCTGCCACAGCGGCATCTGCCGCTGCCCCCGTCGCCACGGCGTCGCCGGCGGCGTGCCTGATCGACGGCGGTAGGTCGACTGCCCCGATCCATGGTGCACGTCCCAGAAAGACCGCGTACTCCACCGCATGCTCGAGCTCGCGGACGTTGCCCGGCCAGCGATACCGTGCGAGGGCATCGAGGGCCGTGGTCGAGAATCCCTCCACGTGGCGGCAGCCACGGGCCAGAGCTGCGGCGAGAAAGTGCTCCGCGAGCATCGGGATGTCGCCGGCCCGGTCACGCAGAGTGGGCATCTCGATCGTGATCACGTTCACCCGCCAGAAGAGGTCTGCCCGAAACGCACCCGCCGCGACCAAGGCCGCGAGGTCTTCGTTGGTGGCCAGGATGACGCGAGTGTCGACCGCATGTGTCTGCGAGCCGCCCACTGGCTCGAACCGCAGATCCTGAAGCACCCGCAGCAGCTTCACCTGCATGGCAGGCGATGCGGTGGCGATCTCGTCGAGAAAGATGGTGCCGCCATGAGCCTGCAGGAATTTCCCATCGCGGTCCGTAGTGGCGCCGGTGAAGGCACCGGCCACGTGGCCGAAGAGTTCGCTTTCGAGCAGCGTCTCGCTGAGACAGCCGCAGGCCACTTCGACGAACCGCTTCCCACGACGCCGGCTGGCCCGGTGGATCTCGCGGGCCAGCAGCGATTTGCCCGTGCCGCTCTCGCCAGTGATGAGCAGCGTCGCCGGCGCATCGGCGAGGCGTGCCACGAGGTCGAGCACGCGCTGCATCGCCGGTGACATGCCGAGCAGTTTCGGAACGACGGGACCTGCCACGGCAACTCGCTGCGAGGCGAGGGCAACCGCAGCATCGAGTGCGGCCAACAGATCGGCATCGTGGGCCGGCATGTGGACGATGGCGTCGGGGTCGACGCCCGGGGCGACCGCCGAGGCGGAGGTCTCCGGCACGGTGACCACCATCCCGGTCCCGGCCGACGTAAGCCGCAGACTGGCAGCGATCCGGGCGGCGCCGTTACGGGGCAAAAGGCCGTCGATGATGCAGGCCGCATGGGGTTCGCGTGACAGCAGCGGCAGGGCCTCGTCGGCATCGCCGACGGCGCTGGCATGCCAGCCGAGACTGCAGAGCCACTGGGCGGTCTGGGATGCCACGCGGCGGTCGTCATCGACGACGAGCACGCGTCCCGGAGTGGAGGGGCGATCGACCGTCGCTGCGGAGCGGATCATGGTGGCATCCTGGGAACGAACATGGTGACGAGAAAGACTCACTATGTTCCTAGGTCGCAAAATGGCGACAGCAAAGTCGCCGCAGGGCGACAATCCTGCCCAGGAGTCAGCCTCGTGCCGGCAGAACCGGCACAGGCCGCACGCTCATCAAACGCGCCAGGCCAGGAGGGCCGGGTCGGCACCCGCGGGCGGAGGCCCGCCAAGCGAAAACGACACGATGTCGTGGGTTGCGCAACCGTCAAACGGAGCATGTCGCTGGAATAAAAGCCCTCGGCGGAAGCCGGGGGACTCCGGGTGCGACCACCACCCAACCTGCCACGCTCATCCGGGAAAAGCCCAACGACCCAACGCCGCCGGACTCGTCTTGTCAGTCTCTCGGACCGGACGGCCGGTCGTGCTCGGTGTGCCGACTGTCGCCGAGGGCCACGGCGTCGGCGATCCGGTCGGCGGCCGGGCCGAGGAGGATCTCCCGGTTGTCGAAGAGCGATTCCGGATCCTGGTCGAGCATGCGGATCCGTCGCTGCCGGAACG